>JASJBY010000075.1 GCA_030066245.1 Gammaproteobacteria bacterium | reverse complement strand
CCATGAATTCGGCAAAAACGTCAGGCACCGCGTTCTGGTAAAGGCGTATGAACTGCGCCAGAGTTTCCGTGGAGAAAAGAGGGGACTCGCCGTTTTCCTGCTCGTTGATGATCTGCATAAGGATCTGGCGAGTTATCTCCTCTTCGGAGACGGCATCCACCACACGCAGCTCTACACCTTGCAGCACCAGGTCGCGCACATGGGTGAGCGTGATGTACTTGCTCAGCTGCGTGTCGTATAGACGTCGGTTCGGGTATTTCTTTATTAGTCTAGAGTCGGGCATTTCTCAGTACCGAAGCGGAATCGTCAACCCATATGTTGCCCGCCATTGATGGAAATGTCTGCACCCGTGACGAAAGCCGCCGAATCAGAGGCGAGATACGCGATAAGTCGCGCGATCTCCGCGGGTTCGCCCAGCCGGCCCACGGGGATCTGGGCGATGATGGCGTTGCGAATATTCTCCGGCACGGCCATTACCATGTCGGTGGCGACGTAACCGGGAGAAACGGTATTCACCGTGACGCCCTTGCGGGCAACCTCCTGGGCCAGCGCCATGGTGAAGCCGTGGAGCCCTGCTTTTGCGGCCGAGTAGTTGGTCTGGCCGATCTGACCTTTCTGGCCGTTGATGGAGGAGATGTTAATGATGCGCCCGTAGCCACGGGCCATCATGCCCTCGATCAAGGGCCGGGTGACGTTGTAGGCGCTGTTGAGGTTGGTGTCGATGACCGCGCGCCATTTGTCTCCCGTCATTTTGCGGAACGTCGTGTCACGGGTGATTCCCGCATTGTTTACAAGGATATCCACGGCGCCGAGGGCCTCCTCGACCTGCTGGGCCAAGGTCTCGCATTCGCCGTCGTTGGTGATGTCACAGCGAAAGCCCGCAATCCCTAACCCTTTGTCCTTCATCCTGTCTGTCAATGACGCCAGCTTTTCCTCCGAGCGATAGTTGGTGGCAACCTTGCAGCCTTCCTCGGCGAGCACCTCGCAGATCGCGGACCCGATGCCGCCTGTCCCGCCCGTAACCAGGGCAACCTTACCAGTCAGGCCGAACTTCATGATCTCCTCCTCGTGGTTATTGCTATGCCTAACAGAGCATATGCCTCGCTGGCGCCGCCCGCCAGTGCGGGTCGACAGTCCGGAGACAGTTGCTGCCCTTGACACCCGGGCAAACCCGTTCCCATTATTTCCTGCCGGCAACCCGAGCGTTGCCTGGCTGTCAGAGCAAGCAACTGGCGAAGCGGGGGACATTCTCATGGATTCCAAGAAGGCCGAGGCCATTCGGCGCAACGTCCGCGAGGCTTATGCCCAGGTTGCCCAGTCCGCCGATGAGGGCAGCTGTTGCGGTGAAGCCAACAGCTGCTGTGGGGTGCCCAGCGGCCCCATCGGGATTTTCTCAACCAGGCTCGGCTATGGGGAGCAGGAGTTAGCGGATGTGCCCGAGGGAGCCGATATGGGGCTCGGTTGTGGCAACCCCAGAGCGATTGCCGCTCTCAAGCCCGGCGAAGTGGTCCTGGATCTGGGCAGCGGCGGCGGCCTCGACTGCTTCCTGGCCGCCCGTGAGGTGGGAGACGGCGGCCGCGTAATCGGCGTCGACATGACCCCCGACATGGTCAGCAAAGCCCGTAACAATGCCGCTCTGGGGGGTTACGCCAACGTGGCGTTTCGCCTTGGTGAGATAGAGCATCTACCGGTGGCCGATGGGTCCGTGGATGTAATCATTTCCAACTGTGTAATCAACCTGTCCCCCGACAAGGCGCAGGTCTTTCGGGAGGCCTATCGGGTGCTGCGCCACGGGGGCCGGCTGGCCATCTCCGATGTGGTCGCCACGGCGGCGCTGCCGGGGCCGTTGAAGAACGACCCAGCCCTGTATTCAGGCTGCATGGCCGGCGCTTCGCTGATCGCCGAGTTGACCGGCATCATCGCCGAGGCCGGATTCAGCGCCGTCCGCATCTCGCCCAAGGACCAGTCCCGGGAATTCATCCGCGACTGGGCGCCAGGCAGGTCGGTGGCGGACTACCTGGTGTCCGCCCACATCGAGGCGGTCAAGGCCTGAACTCGCGGTCATTGGCCGATCGGCTGCCCTGGACGGCATGAACCGGTGGCTGAAGCGGGGCGGGCCCAAGGCCGGCAGGCCCGTCACCCCGGTCTGTCCAGAATGCCGAAGCGGGCGAACACTGCCAGCAGACGGGCGCAGTTGGCACCTAGTGCGCCCGTATTCGCGCCCTTGCCAGCAGCCGGCGTCTTTTGGTCTGCGAGGCTGAGGCTGCCGGCGGCAAGGTCCGCTGCCAACTGCGCAACCAGCTCCTGCTCAGTGCGGTTGCCGTCAAGATAGGTGAGCAGCCGGGTGGCGAAGGGGTCCAGGGTCAGGGTCGTATGCCAGGCGGTGGCGACGTGCCCCAGTCCCGCCGCGGCCTGCGCTCTGGCCAGGGTCGTCGCCTGGGGCCGGTCGGGAAGCTGATGAAACAACGTCCGGGGCCCGAGCGCAAGACCAATCGCTTGATGTGCGAATAGATTGAACAGCTCCCCGCGCAGGTCGTCCGTGTGCTCCAGATGGGCGTGGCCGCCCTGCCCGGCGACCCGGCGACGGGCATGGTCGCGCAGCTCGTGGAAGCTGACAGCATCGGGATAGGCCTGGAACAAGTGCTGCAAGGCTGCTTTGGTCAGGGGCTGTTCGACCGGGAACCGATCGCCGTCCACGGAGCTGAATGGGGCCGGCTTGACCCGCCGAAGGTCGAGCTTCTTGGGTGGCGCCAAGTTGGAGTGCAGGCTGAAGCTATCCAGCAGGTCGAGGGTGAATTCCCGCCGCAGACTGCAGGCCTCATGGCAGAGCAGGGTCTGCCGAAAGTTGCGGCCGCGCAGAAAATCGAGGCACTGCTCCTGCTCCACCAGCGTGTCGAACTGCTCAACGAACTCGGCCGCGGGCGCGCCCAGCACGGTTGGAAACATGCTGGCCAGGTCAACCTCGCACAGGTACTGCAGACCATGGTTGGCCGCTTGGGCCATGAAATCGCTGAACATCAGCGGCTCGTTGATTGTCTCCAAATACTCGTGATACACGTAGCTTGGGTGCGCGTGGCGGAGTTGCTGCGCCTCGTAGCGCAGATACTGGGCGCCCAGGGAATCGAGGCCGGAAAGGGCCCGCTCCAGGTCATCGAGAAACGACTGGGCGAGCCGCACTTTGTCCATGGGCGCGGAAACCTGGTGTGTGTGAAAGTGCAGCATGTCGCGCACCATGCCTCGCATGCGCCAGCCCGGCAGGGTGTTGTAGCTGATATAGGCCACGCCGCTGGCCGAGAGGTGGCGGCTGCAGAGCTGCAGGATACGGGCGCGCACCTCCGACGGCACCCATGAGAACACGCCATGGGCAATTACGTAGTCGAATTCGCCCAGGTCGGTTGCGGCACCGAGAATGTCCTGGTGGCGGATCTCGATGTTCTGCAGTCCAAGGCGTTCAATGAGCGCTTGCCCATCGGCGACCTGGCGCCGGGACAGTTCGATGCCGAGGAAACGCCCCTGGGGAAACCGCCAGGCAAGGGGAATCAGATTGCCGCCGCTGGCACAGCCCAGCTCCAGATAGCGGCAGCGCTCAGGTGCGGGTGCCTGCACGCCGAACCAGCGCCCCAGCACGGCCAGGCTCTCCGGGTGTGTCTCCGTGATCGGCGTGCTCTCGTACGGCAGTTGATCGTAGCTGTCCGGGGTGTCTGGCTCGGTTGGTGGAGGGTTCATCGGTCTTTCCTGTTGCCACGCCTGTCGCATGTTCGGTAAGCAACAGAGTATCGCAAACCCAAACCGGCTGGCGTCGCCTGTCGTTGCCCCGCAGCGCCAGGCCGCCGAGCCTACAGGGAGGTATTCACGGCGTGTCCCGGCGGCTCGTGCCGGTATGGCCCCTGCCGCGAATGCTTAATCGACCACGGATGCCTGTCGTGACATGTGCCATGCAGCCGGAGAGCGCGCTAAGATGGTGCGCACTCGCGGGGCAGCAGACCAGAGCTTGAGGGCTAGAGATCATGTTCATGCACGAGAAGATGACCAGAATGCCGACTCCAGACGAGGCACTTCCCGGTCGGGAGCGGCCGACGCCGGTGGCGGATCGGCACTACGTGAACGGGCATCCGATTAAGCCGCCCTACCCGGAGACCATGCAGCTGGCCCTGTTCGGGCTTGGCTGTTTCTGGGGTGCCGAGCGGAAGTTTTGGGACACGCAGGGTGTTTACACGACGGCTGTGGGATATGCGGGTGGCTACACGCCGAACCCGCTGTACAAAGAAGTCTGCACGGGCTGGACCGGACACAACGAGGTCGTGCGCGTCGTCTTCGACCCTCAGGCAGTTAGCTTCGCTGAGCTGCTGACCGTCTTCTGGGAGGCTCACGACCCCACCCAGGGCATGCGCCAGGGCAACGACATCGGCACCCAGTACCGTTCCGGAATCTACACCTACGACGACCAGCAGCACGAAGAAGCCGTCGCGTCCCGCGATACGTTTCAGGAGACCCTGGTCGCCGCGGGCTGGGGCTATATCACCACGGAGATCCTGGAAGCGCCCGAGTTCTACTTCGCCGAGGACTATCACCAGCAGTACCTGGCGAAGAATCCCGGCGGCTATTGCGGCTTGGGGGGTACTGGTCTGAGGTTCCCAGGTCAACGGGAATCAGAGTAGCATCTGTAGATACCGCTACGTTGCGGCGCGATACCAACTGAGACCCCCAACAGACGATGGCTCCAGCCGCCAGACTTCGCAAGACCAAGATAGTCGCCACCGTGGGGCCGGCCTGCGATACGGTGGAAACGCTTGCGGGCATGCTGGCCGCGGGTATGAATGTGGCCCGGCTGAACCTCTCTTACGGCAGCTTCCCGGAACATGCTGCTCGCCTGGAGAGAATTCGCGAGGCGGCGCGGCGCGCGCAAGCCAATGTGGCCATCATGATCGACACCCGAGGCATCGAGATACGCACCGGCAGGCTCGCCAGCGGCTCGGTAGAGCTCACCCAGGGTAGCGACTTCTGGTTGCATACGGACGGTCGACCGGGGGATGCCTCCCAGGTTTCCGTGACCTACCGTGACCTGCCGGATGAGGTCAACAGCGGTGTTCCCATTCTGCTCGATGACGGAGCCATCGAGCTGGAAGTGCGCTCCGTGTCCCCCGGAGAGATCCGCTGCCGGGTGGTGCATGGCGGTGTGCTGGGCGAGAACAAGAGCGTCAACCTGCCGGAGACGGAGCTCTCCCTGAGCGCCGTGAGTCCTGAGAACCGGGATGATGTGGTCCAAGAGTTGAGCTTTGCTTTGGAGCACGACGTGGACTATATCGCGGCTTCCTTTGTGCAGACTGCCGACGATATTGCGCGAATGCGCGAGATACTGCTGGACAGAGGAGCACCCATTCCCATCATCGCGAAGATCGAGAATAAGGCCGGGGTCGCGAATCTCGACCAGATCGTGGAAGCTGCTGACGGGGTCATGGTTGCCCGCGGAGACTTGGGGGTCGAGCTGCCGCTTGCGGAAGTTCCCGGCACGCAGAAAAAGATCATCCGCACCACGGTGATGAAGGGCAAGCCGGTGATCACGGCCACGCAGATGTTGGCCTCCATGGAACGCAACCCGAAGCCCACTCGGGCGGAGGCGAGCGATGTGGCGAATGCCATTCTCGACGGTACGTCTGCCATCATGCTGTCCGGCGAGACCGCGGCAGGGCGCTATCCCGTGGAGGCGGTACGAACCATGGCGACTCTGGCGCAACGCGCCGAGGCCTCCCTGCGGGAGTATGGCTATTTGCAGAAGATACTCCCGCACCCGTCACAGGTGGTTACCGAGGCGGTCAGCCAGGCGGCGGTGCGGATGGCAGAGCAGTTGAAGGCCGCCGCCATATTCAGCCTGACGGAGACGGGTTTCACGTCGCGGCTGATATCGAAGCACCGTCCGGATTGTCCCATCCTCGCCATCACGGCGTCGAAGCTCGTGGCCCGCAAGCTCTGCATGAACTGGGGCGTGGTGCCGATTCGCTACACGGGTGAGCGTTCCGACGAGGCCAAGATCGAGTTCGCCATCGCCCGGGCGATGGAGCTCGGCTATGTCCGTGCCGGTGATACCGTGGTAGCCACGGCCGGTTACCAACAGCAAGCCGGTGGCACGGACCTCATCAGGGTGATCACCCTCAGTGGCTAGAGCCAGCCCGCTCTCGGCGACATCCAGCCCGCTGGAGAGCCAGACGGCAGGCATGCGCCGGTCGTTGATTCGCAACCTCGTGCTGCTCTCCCTGTTGACCTCCGGCACCATTCTGGCCGTGGTTCTCGTGGCAGCCCACCGTTCCGTGGATGAGCTGTCCCGCATGGTGATCCAGTCCACGGAAGCACGTGTAAACGCGCAGCTGACCGGCTTTTTCGAATCGGTGCGTCAGGTATTGGGGGCGGGAGCCGATTGGGGCCGGTCAGGCCGTATTCGCCTGGACGACCCCCAGTCGGTGAACACGCTGTTCATGCCGATCATGACCCACGTGCCGCAGCTCTCGGCCGTGCTGATCGCCAACGAGAAGGGGGACTCCTACTACCTGATGCGTCGGGATGACACTTGGAAGAGCCGGATGAGTCGCCCCGCCGCTTGGGGCAGCCGCGACCGCTGGACGTCCTGGCGCGACCAGTCGAATGAAGTCATGGAGGAGTGGAAAGACACCGGATTCGATGCCCGGGGGCGGCCCTGGTTCGGCGAGGCGTTGAGCCGCAAAGAGACGGCTGCTCTTCACTGGACCGAGCCGTACACGTTCTTTACCACACGAGAGCCCGGAGTTACGGTGTCGCGGGCTTTTCAGGCGCCCGGGGGCGAAACGCTGGTGCTGGCGCTCGATGTGCAGCTCATGGCCCTGTCACGGTTTACCACCGGCCTGTCTGTCAGCCCCCATGGTCTGGCGCTGGTGTTGACCCACGGGGGCCAAGTGCTGGGGCTGCCGAGAGATGACCGCTTCGAGGATGTCGAATCAATTCGCGAGGCGGTACTCTCCAGGCCGGATGAGCTGGGCATTCCGGTACTCGAGGATGCCGTCGCCGCCTGGCATGACCGCGGCGACGGGGACGCTCGGATTTACAGTTTCAGGAGCGGTGGCGGCGACTGGTGGGTAGGTGCAGATCCCTTCGAGCTGGACGGCGGGCGCCGTCTCTGGGCGACGGTCGTGGTACCGGAAGAGGACTTTCTAGCCGGCGTGATTGCGCAGCGAAACCAGGGCATCGCGATAGCCGTCATCGCCGTGACCCTGGCGGTGCTGCTGGCGTTTTTTCTCGACCGCAGCTTTCGACGGCGGGTCCGGAAGGCGGTGGAGGCCGCGAAGCAGCTGGGCCAGTACACACTGCAGGAAAAAATAGGCGAAGGGGCCATGGGCTCCGTCTACCGCGCGCAGCACGCCATGCTGCGGCGGCCGACGGCGGTCAAGCTGCTGCGCGCCGAGAAGGTCAACGAGACGACCCTGGCCCGCTTCGAGCGCGAGGCGCAGCTTACCAGCCGCCTCACGCACCCCAACACCATCGCGGTCTACGACTACGGACGCACGTCCAACGACGTTTTTTACTACGCCATGGAGTACCTGATCGGCGTTGATCTGAAAACGCTGGTGAGCAGAATGGGCCCCCTTGAGCCCGGACGGGTCATTCACATTGTCAGCCAGATGTGCGGCTCTCTCGCCGAGGCTCATGACGTCGGGATGGTTCACCGCGACATCAAGCCGGCGAATATCTTTCTCACCGAAAGGGCCGGCGACCCCGACTTTGTCAAGGTCGTGGACTTCGGCCTGGTCAAGGATCTGGCTGGCGGCGATGAGCTGGAGATCACCCGCGTCAATACGCTGACCGGCACGCCGCTTTATCTGTCGCCGGAATCCATCAACGCCCCGGCGACCGTAGGTCCGCACAGCGACATTTATGCCCTCGGCGCCGTGAGCTACTATCTGTTGACGGGGCGTCCCGTCTTCCAGGCGAAAACCATCGTCGAGGTGTGCAGCAAGCATCTGAAGCAGGTGCCGAGCAAGCCGTCCGAGGTTTCCGAGCGGGCCTTTTCCGAGGCGCTGGAAGATGTTGTCATGGCATGCCTGGCAAAAACGCCGGCCCAGCGGCCGGCGAGTGCCGGTGCCATCGTGGAGCGGCTCGCGGCTTGTCCCGAAGCCGCCGATTGGGGACCGGTTGCGGCACAACGCTGGTGGGCGAAAAACGGCGGCGCCCTGCTTGGTCCCGAGCTTCAGGCATCCAGGGAGTCGCTCCGCGGCGAAGTTAACCTGGCTGTGGATCTGCGAGCTCGCGTCGTCTGACGACACGGAAGCCACGGTGACCAACCCTGCAGGCTGCAGCACGGAGGCGCTCAGGCCGGCCGTACAACGAAACAGGCCGCAACTCGGAGCCTGGAGCGGATCCCGCCGGAACCCTCACCTGACATACTTCGACGTAATCGCGTGCCACTACACTAGCGCGGCGAGTAGGCCGAGAACAGCCGTCCGATGGCCCTGGAAAGCCGCTCCGAGCGGCTCGGGTCGCGAAAATCCTTGAAGAAGTGGGCACGCATGCCGGGCAGGTAGAGCAGATCTGCCATAACGCCGTTGAAGAAGGTCTGACCCTCCCTGTTCGCCGCCAGGCGCTCCAGAAAGACGGCCCGCAGGCGGTCATCCTCCAGATCCTGCCAGCTGCGACTGCTGATTGCCGCGAGCACCGCTGGCGTGCCGCCGCTGGCGCTGTCCAGGATGCTCAGCAGCTGCCGACGGCGGGTGGCGGCAGCCGGTGAGAAGGACATGGCGCGGATCCCGGCGGCGAGCACGGCGGTGTCCGGTGGCTCTGCGGCCAGTTCCGCTGCCATCCGCTGGGTCAGCACCCGGGTGATGCTGGCGCTGATGGCTTCGTTCTCTAGGCAGCAGCACAAACTGCCGAGAGGTTGCGGCGGCAGGCACGGCAGCCCCTGCTCCAGCAGTGCACCGTTGCCGTTCTGGTCCCAACGGGCGGCGATGTCGGCAAGCCCCTGGAGGCCGACATCCGACCAGTTTTCGTATCCCATGTGGCCGGCACAGTAGCGTCTGGCGTGGTCGTAGTATTGGGAGGCGGGCTGGCGGAGGGCCCGTGCCGCTTTCGCATGAAAAACGGCAAGTCGCTCCTCGGTGGGACGGAAAGTGTACGGGCTGCTTGCAAGCATGCTTTCCGTGTCGGTCCCGGCGGCGCCCTGGGTCAGCAGGGTGTTCGCCGCGTCCATGATGCTGTGGAGAAACGCATCCCGCGCGGCAGGAATCAGCAGCCCGCGCTCATCCAGGGGCAGTTTGAGGAACCAGATGAGCGACTCCGCGCGCGCTTTTCGGCGCCAGAACACCACGCCGAACCAGGCCTCCTGCCGGAAAGGCAGGGGATACGGCTGCTGCGCCTGCTCGAACGCCTCGAATGGCCGCCGGCCGAGCTTTATCACGCGCCGGCCCACATCGAATACCATTGACTCCGCGCCGATCTGCCGCAGAAAGCCAGCGATGGTAGCCGGCGTGTTCACCGGTGCCCGATTGCCAGCCTGGCGCACGGTTTACCCAGGATTATTCCTGTGCTTCGGCGAGCCAACCCTGCAGCGCCCTGATAATTTTCTCGGCCTGTTCCCGACTTGAGATATTGAACTTGGATTTCTGGTAGTACTCGCCGCTGCGTTTCTGGTAACGACGTATGGTGTAGCGGTCGGGGCCGTAGCACTGGGCACGATGATCCCAGTCCTGGTAGCGGAACAGCAGAGTCGCCCAGGCGCCCTTGGAGAGCACCACCTTTCCGAGTTCCTTGACAGTGACCACTCCGCCTTCCGTGTATTCGACGGTCAGGTCGTCGACGCTTGCAGCCATATCCTTCCCCAACTCCTGAAACCCCGATTCAAGAACGTCTGCACAAGCCGGTACGGGCCGCCTCCAACAAGTCAATCCGAACGGCCGGCAGGGCAGGTGGCGCCTTGACCAATGGAAATGATAGAGCAAGGCGCGCCCCTGTCCCAGGCAACGACCGGGCTAAAGCCGCTCATTCAGCGAACCGATAAGCAGAAGGTGTTGTTCGGCCCGATGGACGGGAGGCAGAATGGGTTGCTGCCAGAGAGCCTGTGCGCACCGCGGCGGCGGCGCTAAGCTGTTGATATGTCGCTCTGAACCCGGCCAGGCGCCGGTTTCCCGAAAACGCGGCGGGAGCCGGGCCGGCGGTTCTCTCTCGGGCATTGGCTGCGATCTCCGGTGAGTCACCCGACCGGCACCCAGAAGCATCCGTCAGCCGCGGCGCAACCGGAAGATGCGACCATGCCTCCCCGGCGGCTTTGGCCACTGTGGCTCAAGCTGACTCTCGCCCTGGTGGCTGCGCTGGCCCTGGTCGCGTTCCTCGCCGGCGAGGCGACCCGATATGTGGTGCGTGACGATCTGTATCGACAGCTGCGTGACCACAACGAAAAAGCCTTCGCCATGCTCTCGGCGACCACTCTGGAAGCCGTGATGGTTGAGGACATCTCGGCGCTGCGCACTATCGTCGAGGAGTCCGTTCAGCTGGAGCCCGATATCCACGCGGTGCACGTGGAGAACGAGGACGGCGAGCCCCTGGTCACCTGGCATCGCGATATTCGCAGCGCACACCCCGCTCATATCTCCTTCTCCAAAGACATCCGCTTTGAAGGCGCGCTTTTCGGTCGTTTCTCCATCGACTGGAGTGCCGAGAGTCTGACCAAGCAGGTAAATGAACACGTGGCCCGCACGCGCCTGTTCATTGCCCTCTCACTGGCACTGCTGACGCTGATCGTGATTGGCATGGTGCACTGGCTGGCGGTGGGACCCCTTGGCCGCATCCATCGGCACTTGCGCGCTTTGTCGAGTGGTGACCTGGAGGGCCACGTGGAGACCCGGGCATCCAGAGAGCTCGCGTTGCTGGCGGCCTCCGTAAACCGACTGAGCCAGGCCATCAAGAGCCAGAAACGGCGCGAGGACGAGCTCGAGGCTATTCGCAGTGAGCTGTTCGACGCCAAGGAGCTCGCGGAGGTTACTCTGCACTCCATAGGCGACGGCGTGATTACGACGGATGCCCGGGGGATCATCCAGTACCTCAACCCCGTCGCGGAGAAGCTGACAGGGTGGAACACGGAGGAAGCGATGGGCATGCCGCTCTCGCAGGCGTTTTTCATTGTCGACGAGACCAGCCGGCGGCCGACCCGGAACCCTGTGGCCGCCTGTCTCGAACAGGGACAGGCGGTGGGCCACACCAGCCACATCCTGCTTATCAGTCGCACGGGCAAGGAGAACGCCATCGAGCACTCGGCCGCGCCCATCCGTGGTCGCGAGGGCGACCTTCTTGGCGCGGTGCTGATCTTCCACGACAACACGCCGGCCCGCCGTCTGGCTCGCCAGATCGAGTATCAGGCCTCCCACGATCCCCTGACCAAGCTGGCCAACCGCCGGGAGTTTGAACAACGTCTGAAGCTCAACCTGGAAGAGGCGCGGCAGGACCAGGTTGAACACACCCTGCTGTATCTGGATCTGGACCAGTTCAAGGTCATTAACGACACTTGCGGGCACGCGGCGGGCGACGCTCTGCTCCAGCAGATAGCGCCGCTGGTGCGAGCGCAGCTGCGCAAGGAGGATGTGTTCGGGCGATTGGGAGGGGACGAGTTTGGCATTCTGCTGCGGAGCTGCAGCCTGGAGCACGGGGTTCGCATAGCGGACGTGGTGCGTGCAACTATCAGCGGTTTTCGTTTCCTGTGGCAAGACAAGACCTTCAGGCTGGGGGTGAGTATCGGTGTCGTCTCCGTGAACACGGAGTCAGGCAGCGCGGAGGCCTTGTTACAGGCAGCGGACGAAGCCTGCTACGCGGCCAAGGAGAATGGGCGCAACCGTATCCATGTGTTCAAGGCGGACGATCGGGAGCTGGCAGCGCGGCGCAACGAAATGCAGTGGGTTTCGGAAATCCATAGCGCCCTGACAGATGACCGCTTGCTGCTCTACGGTCAGGGGATATTCCCTTTCAGCGGCGGCACCGGCGAGGGCGCCCACTATGAAGTGCTGCTGCGTATGCGGGACAAGCAGGGCGGACTATCTCCGCCCGGCGCGTTTCTCCCCGCGGCTGAGCGTTACGGGCTGATGCCGTCCCTGGACCGATGGGTGGTGCAGACGGTACTGAAGATGCTTCGTGAGCATCCGCAACACCTGGATCGGCTCA
The DNA here is from genome assembly GCA_030066245.1 of Gammaproteobacteria bacterium. Classification (GTDB taxonomy): domain Bacteria; phylum Pseudomonadota; class Gammaproteobacteria; order JAABTG01; family JAABTG01; genus JASJBY01. The sequence goes on along the minus strand of JASJBY010000075.1, from coordinate 6,746 downwards.
AGCTGTGCTCCATCAATCTATCCGCCGCCTCAGCTTCCGACGAGTCGTTTCTCGCCTTCATGGTGGAGGAGCTGCAGCAGAGCGAGGTACCGCTGGAGAAGATCTGCTTCGAGATCACCGAGACGGGGGTGGTGGCCAATCTTGCCCGTGCCAGGAGCTTTATCATCACTTTGCAGACCATGGGCTGCATGTTCGCTCTGGATGATTTCGGCAGCGGTATGTCCTCCTTCGCCTACCTCCGGGACCTGCCCGTGGATATCCTCAAGATAGAGGGCGCCTTTGTGAAGGACCTGGCGCAGGACAGTGTCAGTGAGGCCATGGTGAAGTCCATCAACGACATAGGACATGTGATGGAAAAGAAGACTATCGCCGAGTTCGTCGAGGACGAGGCGTGCATCGTAAAGCTCCAGGCCATAGGCGTTGACTACGGCCAGGGTTACGGCCTTGCCAGGCCCGTTCCCCTGGAGGAGCTCATGGGGGGCGGTGATGTCAACCGCCAGGCGCCGCCTGATCAACTCGCCACTTCGGCCTGATGTGACGGCGGGTAGGAAGCGGTAACGCCGCGACCACGGCTCGGAGGCGGGATATGGCGCTGTAGTCCGCCGACCTGCCTTAAGTCCGCGGCCTGCTTATCGCGACGCCAGGCGCTTGGCTGCCGTCAGGTCGCTGCTGGGCACGCGGTGGACCATGGCATAGACGCAGGGCACCAGCACCAGCGTCACCAGCAACGAAAAGCTCAGCCCCGTGACAATGGTAGTGGCCAAGGGTTGGAGCATCTCGGCACCGTCTCCCCAGGCCAGCGCCAGCGGCAACATGCCGGCCACGGTCGTCAGGGTCGTCATGAGAATGGGTCGCAGCCGCAGGCGCCCCGCCTGCTCAATAGCCGCGGCTTGGGGCATGCCGCGCTGGCGACTGAGCTCAATGTACTCCACCAATACAATCGCGTTGTTGACCACGATGCCGGCGAGCATTATCAAGCCGAGCCAGACAGGCATGGAAAGCGCCATGTCCAGGGTTTCCAGGCCGAGAGCCACGCCGATGGCTGCGAACGGCACGCTGAAAAGGATGACCAGCGGGTTGCGCAGGGACTCGTACTGGACGGCCATAACCACCAGCACCAGGAAAATTGCCAGAGCGAGAAGCACGCGCCCGGTGCGCTGGCCTTGTTGTAAAGATGCCGTGCTGCCGCCGTCGTAGATCGTGTAGCCGGCAGGCATCGCCAGCCCGTCCACGCGGGTGCGGATGTCCTGGGAAATCTCGCCAAGGGACCGCTCGCTGCCGATGTTGCCGCTGATCTCGATGATACGCTGCTGACGGTCGCGGTGAATGGTCATGGCAGACGGCTCCAGCCGCACGCTGGCGACGTCGCCCAAATGCACCGGCATGAGCTCGTCGCCCACGGCTGTCAGCAGAATCGATTCGAGATCCCTGGGCGACCGGATTTCACCCCTGGGCAGCCGCAGTCGCACATCGAACTTGCGGTCTCCGTCGATAAAGTCAGTGACCACGATTCCATCCAGGGCGATGCGAAGAGCCCGACCTACTTCTTCGACACTCAGACCCAGATCCGTTGCCCGTTCGCGATCCACGGTCACCGAAATCTCCTGCAGTATTTCTTCCAGGGAATGGCGCACGTTGGACAGACCTGCGATGTCCTCAAGCTGTTCGGTCAGCGTGTCACCGATGTTGGCCAGAGTTTCCAGATCAGGGCCCTGCACCCGCAGGCTGATGTCGTGGTCGCCGCGGCTGAGGCGTATTCCCCGAATGCCTCTGCTCCACATGCGTACCTTGATGCCGGCCAATGTCTTGTCGGCGACCAGGCCTTCCATGCGCTCGATCCACTGGTCGCTGGATATCCCGCGCTGCGCGGCGGGCGCCAGCTGCACCGAGATGTTGGCCCGGTTGCTGGACTCGAACTGAGAGCGACCGAACACGAAGCCGCCCACCGTGGTGAACATGACGTTCACTTCCGGCTGGGCGGCGACCAGCTCTTCGACGAGGCGCACATTGCGGTCCATCTCGTCCAGATTCACCCCTGGATCGGCGGTGACGGAGACCCAGATTCGCCCCTCATCCATTCTTGGCACAAACGTTTGTTTGCCTGACTGGAAGGCCGGCAACGCGAGGCCCAGGGAAATGATGAAAAACATGGGCGGCAGCCATGGCGCCCGAAGCATGAGGCGGACCAGGGCCGCATAGGCGTCCTGCAGCGAGTCCATCACACGGTCCACGGGCCGCCGCAGCAAGCCTTTGTCGGAAACGGACACCTTCGCGCCGAGGGCAGGCACCAGCGTCAACGCGACCACCAAGGAGGCAATTATGGCGGCCGAAATCGTGAAGATAAGCTCGCGAAACAGCAAGCCAACCAGTCCGCCAATGAACAGAAAAGGCAGTACCGCGGCCAAGTTCGTGGAGGTGGCGGCCACCACCGCGCTGTTAACCTCACGAGCGGCCGAAACGGCTGCCTCTCGAGGCCGTGCGCCCATGCGCTGATGGCGATAGATGTTCTCCAGCATCACGATGGTGTTGTCCACCAGCAGCCCAACGCCCAGGGCGAGCCCGCCCAAGGTCATGATGTTCAGGGTCAGGTTGCCCATGTTCATGAGCGCGAAGGTAACCATCATGGCGATGGGCAATACGCTGCCGATGATCAGGGTGCGGCGCAGGCTGCCCAAAAAAATGTAGACCACAGCCATCGCCAGCACGGCGCCGCTGACTGCTGCCCATGCCGCGTTATGCAAGGCATGGCGCACATACACGGACTGGTCGTCCACGGTGGCTACCTGAACGTCCTCGGGAATCAGGCCCTGTTCCCGCAACCAGCTCAGGCGTTCCCTGACCGTCTCCACCACCGCGACGGTGTTGGCCTGAGGCTGCTTCTGGATGCTCATCTTTATTCCGGGGATCCCGTTGGCACGAATGCGCAGGCGCTCTTCTTCGTGCCCGTCGACGATTCGGGCCACCTCATGGAGGCGAATGACACGGCCCTGGTCCGCCATGGCCTTGGAACTGAGGGGCAGGCGCGCGATTTCATCTACGCTCGTGAAACGCCCCGTCGTTCGTCCGGTGAGCTCTCCTCGAGCCATGCGCAGACGCCCGCCGGCCTCTTCCACATTTCCTTCCTCCAGGGCTTCCACCAGGTCGTCTACGGTAAGGCCAAGCCCGGCCAGGCGTTGCTGGTCGGGCAGGATCTGGACCTCCCGCACGACGCCGCCGGCTACCTCGGCGGCTGCCACACCGGGCAGGTTCAGGAACGACTTGGCGAAGGTGTAATCCACCCAGCTCCGCAGCTCCACGGGATCGCGTAGCGGTGACGTCACCACGAACTCAGCAACCGGTATCTGCGATGGGTCGCGCTTGAAAATAATGGGCGGATCGATGGTCTCCGGAAGAAATCGCTTGGCTCTGTCCAGGCGAGTGCTCGCGTCGCGTAGAGCGACGTCGATGTCTTTGCCGTAAGCGAACGACAGGTCCACGGAACTGCGCCCCTCGGATGTCCGCGACTGAACGCTGATGGCATCCTCGGTAATGGCAAGCTGTTCCTCGAGTTGGCGGGTGACCTCGTCCTCCATGATCTTGGCGGGTACTCCGGGGTCGAGGATGCGCACCCGGATTTCCGGGTAGATGATGTGGGGCAACAGATCGATGCCCAGCCGGAAGAATGCGAACACGCCGAGCACGACGATCGCGAGAGCCATCATCACGACGCCGATGGGGTGATGCACCGACCAGGCTGCAAGGCCGCCGGACCGCGATGGGACGTCAGGCATGGGAGATGCGGCCAGGGCCGTGGCCTCTGGCTTCGGGCTCTGGCAAGGCCATGGGCGCGGCAAGCGACCCGGTGGCAGGCCTGAGCGGCGAGTAGCGCGGTGCCCGGGGCGATGTGCGTTGCATGGGTAGGCGGCTCACCGCGGCAGCGTCAGCCTGGTCGGGTGCCGGGCTGTGCGTTGCCAGCAGTTCTGTGCTGTCTCTTGCGCTGGGCTGCTCCTCATCCCTGCGCCTTATTTCTGTCTTCGCCCCTGACAACCTTCACCGGCATTCCCTGGCGCAGACCCAGGAACCCGCGCACGACGATCTGGTCCCCGTCCTCTATGCCATCGAGAATCTCTACCTGACCGGAAAGCTTCTCACCGCTGCGCACCGGGACGCGGACGGCGCGGTTGTCGGGACCCAGTCTGAACACGAACTCTCCCTGTCGGTCTCTGCGCAGGGCAGTGAATGGCACCAGCAGGTGGCGGCGTCCCGACGGTCGCAGGGTTACGCGACAGAATTGACCCATGGCGGCGCTAGCGGGGATGGGGATAAGCACGATCTCCACCATGCCCTGGCGGGTTCTCGGATCCATGCTGGGATGGATGCGTAGGATGCGTCCGCTAGAGGGCTCCGGCCCCAGGGCATCGATACGCACGTCTGCCTCGTCGCCGACACGCAGCTGCGGCAGAATCAGCTCCGAGACGCCCAGCTCGATCACCAAGGACGTGGGATCCGTCAAGGTGAGGATGTGGCTATGCTTCGACACCACGTCACCCGGCTCGGCAAGGCGCTCCTGGATCACGCCGGCGAAGGGTGCACGCTCCACCGTGTAGCCGAGGCGTGTGCGCAGCACGGACTCTTCGGCCTGGGCCACCTCCACGGCGGTCCTGGCACGCGCCAGTTCATCCTCAGATACCAGTTTTCTTCGATTCAGACCCTCCAGGCGCCTCAGATCCAACTCCGTCTGACGGCGAGTGGCGTTTGCTTTGTCGAGCTGGGCGCGCAGCAATGCGTCATCCAGGCGCACCAGCAAGGTGCCTTCGTCCACCCGATCGCCTTCGTAGAATGGCAATTCGGTGATCCGGCCTTCCTCCTGGGAGAACACGCGCAAGGTGCGTCGTGCCCGAATACTGCCCGTGTGCAGGCTGCTCCGTCCGACCAGCTGCACCCGGGCGGTCGCGGTCTCTACCAGATGGGCCTTAGCCACGGGGCGCGGTGCAGGCCGCGGCTCGCTGCCTTCCCGGGCGCAGGCGCCGGCGACCAGCGCGATGCCGAGCAGCAGGAGACGTGCGGGTCGGATCATCGACGGATGCAACGGGTGAAACAGACGTTCCATAATGCTGGTACGGCGCCCTGCGTCACGGGGGGCGGCTGAGCGGGTGGCTGGCGTGCGCCGGCAGGCGACGGCCTCGGAGCAGAACACCCCGGGACCAGGACAGCGAGGGACCGGGTGACGGCTGGAGGAGGAGTTGAGATGCGCATCGGCGTTGATCTGGGAGGCACCAAAATCGAAGTCGCGGCCCTTGATGACGACGGCGAGATGCTGGTGAGGCGCCGTATCCCTACGCCGGTCGGCAGCTATCCCGGCACCCTGGCGGCGGTTGCGGCGCTGGTGCAGGAGGTCGAGGCGGAGCTCGGAGCGCGCTGCTCGGTCGGTGTCGGCACGCCCGGCGTACTGTCGCCGGACACTGGCGTGATCAAGAATTCGAATTCGAGCTGGCTGCTCGGCAAGGCCTTGGACGCCGATCTGGCCGCGGCGCTCGGGCGACCCGTGCGTCTGGCGAACGACGCCAACTGCTTTGCTCTGTCGGAGGCCACGGATGGTGCCGGGGCCGGCGCCCAGGTCGTCTTCGGCGTGATCGTCGGCACAGGCACGGGTGGAGGCGTGGTGATACGCGGTCATCTTCTGACGGGGGCGAACGGCATTGCCGGGGAGTGGGGCCACAATCCTCTGCCCTGGCCGGACCCGTCCGAGTTTCCGGGGACGAACTGTTACTGCGGGCGGCGCGGCTGCATCGAGTGCTATGTCTCCGGGCCCGGCTTGAGCCGCGACTACGAGCAGGCGACGGGCTTCAGGGTAGCTCCGCCGGGTATCGTCGGGGCGGCGGCCCGGGGTGATGGGGCTGCCGAGGCGGCGATGGCACGGTACGAGGACCGACTGGCGCGGGGGCTGGCTCACGTGCTGAATGTGCTGGACCCGGATGTTGTGGTGCTGGGGGGCGGCATGTCCCGTGTGAGCCGGCTGTATGAAAACGTACCGGCCCGGTGGCGCGAATTCGTCTTCTCCGACCTTGTTCACACACCCCTGGTTCCGCCTGTGCACGGAGACTCCAGCGGCGTACGGGGTGCGGCCTGGCTGTGGCCTGCGGATGCGGAATAGCGCTGCTGAGGCCTGGTGCAGGCTATCTCTTCGGCCCCTGCGGTGGCGCGCCCTGACGCTCGACGCTGACATTCTCCGGCCCATTCAAGGGCCCGGTCAACCCGAGTGCGCCGCCGCTGGTGTCGGCGACCATGCGGGCGCGGCGGGCGCCGCGTTAACCCCAGGCACGCCCCGGCAAGTGCAGACGGCCCCCCGGCTATAATCGGCTGAGCTTCTCGTACAATCACCCCCATGCGGCACGACAGCTATACAGAGGCTCCCCGGCGGCACGGGCGTAACCTGCGCAACGCGCAGCTTATGCTTCCGTTGCTGTGGGAGTATCGCGGGCGCGTGCTGTTGGCGTTGGCCAGCCTGGTGCTGGCAAAAGTCGCAAACGTAGGCGTGCCGCTGGTGCTTCGGGAAATCGTTGATGCCCTCAATGCCGCCGGGCAGGCGGCGTTGGCGCTGCCGGTGGTCCTGTTGCTGAGCTACGGGCTGCTGAAGCTGGCAGCTTCTCTTTTCAACGAGCTGCGTGATGCGCTTTTCGCGAAGGTGCGTTATCGGGCCATGCGGCGCTTGTCGATCCGGGTCCTCGACCACCTGCACGATCTGTCTCTGCGTTATCACCTGGAAC
>JASJBY010000074.1 GCA_030066245.1 Gammaproteobacteria bacterium | reverse complement strand
ACACCCGGGTATCGCTGCCGCCACACGGGCATCTGTTCACGCAGATAGCTCTGGATCTCCATGGCCAGCGTGCGGAAATAGGTGCTCGTGGTCCGCCCGCAGCCGGGACACGAAACCACGCTGGGCACGAAGGCCCGCAGTCCCAGGCTCTGCAGCACTTCTTGGGCCACGACCACCTCCTGACAGCGGTCGCCGCCCGGCTCCGGAGTCAGCGAGACCCGGATCGTGTCGCCGATGCCCTCTTGGAGCAGCACGGCCAACGCGGCGGTGGACGAAACGATACCTTTGACTCCCATGCCCGCTTCTGTAAGTCCCAGATGCAGGGGATATCGGGTTCGAGCGGCCAGGTCGCGATAGACCGCAATCAGGTCCTGAACACTGCTGACTTTGCAGGACAGGATGACCCGATTCGACGGGATCCCCACCTCCAGCGCCTGCTGGGCACTCTCAAGGGCAGAAACCACCAGGGCCTGTCGCATGACCATCGCGGCGCTCACCGGCTCCCGCGCGTGGGCGTTCTCGTCCATCATGCGCGCCAGCAGGGCCTGGTCGAGGCTGCCCCAGTTGACACCAATGCGTACCGGCTTTTCGTAACGGCAGGCCGTTTCAATGATGGCGGCGAACTGTGCGTCCCGTTTCTGCCCCCGACCCACGTTGCCCGGGTTGACTCGGTACTTCGCCAGGGCTGAGGCACACTCCGGGTGGGCTTTGAGCAGCTTGTGACCGTTGAAATGAAAGTCGCCGACCAGTGGAACGTCAACCCCCATCCCCGCCAGGCGTTCGCGAATGACCGGCACCGCTTCGGCCGCAGCGGCATTGTTAACCGTGACGCGGACCAGCTCCGACCCGGCGCCAGCCAGCGCGGCCACTTGCTCCACGGTGGACTCAACGTCCGCCGTGTCGGTATCCGTCATAGATTGGACAACAACCGGCGCGCCGCCGCCGATGGTGACATGGCCGACCCGTACGCCTACGGTGCTGTTATGCTTAGCGCTGGGGGTCAGGTCCGTCGGCCGTTTGCTCATAGGCATGCCATGATACCTTACCCTTGCAGCCGCCGCTGAGCGAGCTGGAAAGGGGTTCGGAGGATACAGGAGGGGGGCGGACGAACGCTGGTCCACCCGGTCGGCGACGAGAGTATGCTGGTACTCCGTGACCGTGGTTCTGACGGAGTTCCGGGCACAGCCGGGTAGCTGTGCCGGAAGGCAGCTGGAACAGTTTCCGCTTCACAGCCTGTCCCGACCACTGCCGTGGTTGACCACGGAATCAGCGCCCGGTAGCTTTCCGCCAGTAATCCGGGGCGGAATACCCGCCTAGCACGCTCGCCGGGCGTCTCCGAGAGCCGAGCCGCCGCAGGCCCCTCTGGGGAAACAAGGGCAGAGAAGCATGCCGAGAAAGACTTACCCCACGGAACCGCGCGTCGCGGTCGGTGCCGTCGTCATCTGGAAAGACAGGGTCCTGCTGGTAAAACGCCGGGATCCGCCGAACGAGGGCCAGTGGGCTATTCCAGGAGGCAGCGTGCGCCTGGGTGAGACCCTCCAGGAAGCTGCCGAGAGGGAATTGCACGAGGAAACGGGCATCCGCATTCGCGCGGGACGACCTGTCTACATCTTCGACGTGATCCAGAGGGACCCCGAGGGACGCATCGAATACCACTATGTAATAACCGACCTTTGGAGCGAATACCTGGGTGGTGAGCCCATGCCGCGGGATGATGCTCTTGACGCCCGTTGGTTCACGCCGGCGGACATGGAAAGCGTCCCGGTGAACGCGATGACACGGGACCTTCTCGACACCACGCTTGGTTTCGGCCGCTCGCCCGGCACTGCAGACGCGCCAGACCGAGCGCCCTGACTCACTGGCCAGCCACCCTCATTACCACCTGAACAACGAGGACCACGACCAGCACGAAGAGGGCGGTACCGATCAGACCTGCAATGATGAACTGATGGGGCTTGCCTTTCGAGAAGTCCCGAATTCGGTTCTCGTTCTTCTGGACGCCGAACATGGCCGCCGCAGTGCTGACTATGGTCTGCCAGAGCGTCAGCCCCTCCTGGTCTCGGTCTCTTGCCCTCACGCTGCCTCCACGCCTGCCGAGCAAAGGTTACAGAGGATATCACACGGGCCGTCGGGAGGTTGTGGCGTCGCGCCACCGGGTTCGGCGCTTGGTATGATGCGCTCCCAGATGTGATTCACAAGCGTGCGGGGTCAGCAGGCATGCAGCGTCGGCAAGATCAGGGTGAACCCGGGGGTAGCTGGTTCGAGAGTGTGCGGAGCGTCTTCGGTCGCGACCCGGCAGCACGAAACTTTGTCGAGGTGCTCACCACCTATCCGGGAGTTCACGCTGTCATCTGGCATCGGCTGAATCACCGACTCTGGAAACTGAGGCTCAAGTGGCTCGCCCGCTTCCTCTCCAGCATGGCCCGCCTGTTGACCGGGGTGGAGATACATCCGGGTGCGCGCATCGGCAGACGGTTCTTCATAGACCACGGCATGGGCGTTGTGATCGGCGAGACCGCCGAGATCGGCGATGACTGCACGCTGTATCACGGCGTCACCCTAGGGGGCACGACCTGGCAGAAGGGCAAACGCCATCCCACGCTTGGCAACAACGTGGTGGTGGGCGCCGGCGCGAAAGTGCTGGGACCCATCAGCGTTGGCGCCGGTGCACGGATCGGCTCCAACGCCGTGGTGGTCAAGAACGTGCCACCGGAGGCAACTGTCGTGGGCATCCCCGGTCATATCGTACGAACGGACAAGCGGGGTCCGCTCAAGCACCGCCAGGCCATCGCCGAAAAGATCGGTTTCGATGCCTACGGCATGACGCAGGAAATGCCCGACCCCCTGGCTAACGCCATCAACTGCATGCTGGATCACATTCACGCAATGGACGAGAGGATGCAGTCCATGTGCAAGAGCATACAGCGGCTGGGCGGCGAGTTGGAGGACGTGGAATTGCCGGATCTGGGGTCCTGCGACCTGGAGCCCACGGGGACAGGAGACCCGGAGGCGCCGACGAAAATAGTTGACTAATTTGCTGGGCTATGTAACCTTATCCCGGGTAGAGGTATTAGCCATCCGTTGCAGACGGGGTAAACAACATGAGACTGACCACCAAAGGCCGATATGCCGTAACGGCAATGCTCGATCTAGCGCTGCACGCCGACCGAACCCCCATCACGCTGGCCGACATTTCACAGCGGCAGGGCATTTCGCTGTCGTATCTCGAGCAGCTGTTCTCGCGACTTCGCAAACAGGGTCTGGTGGAGAGCACCCGCGGTCCCGGCGGCGGCTACCGCCTGGGACGGCCGGCAGAGGAAATCGCGGTCGCCAGCGTGATCACAGCCGTGGACGAATCGGTCGATGCCACACGCTGTGGCGGATTGCAGAATTGCCAGGGCGAACAACGCTGTCTGACCCATGAGCTCTGGTGTGAGTTGAGCCAGCAGATCTACGATTTTCTGAACAACATCGACCTGGCACAACTGGTGGCAAGGCGGGGCGTGCAGGAAGTCGCTGTTCGCCAGGACCAGGAGCTGGTGAATCAACCCGCGGGAGAGCTGCAGGTACAGGCGCGTTGATCGGGCGGATACGGGTCGTTTCGCAAGGCCGGAGACTGGAACGACCACCCCCGCAGGCTGCTGCAGACCGGATGAACGGGACCACGCCCGGTCGCCGGACGTGCAGCCCAGTCGATGGGCGTGATGGAGATAACGATGGCAATCACATTGACCGATAGCGCAGCCAGGCACGTCAAGGCGTTGATGGCCGACGTCGCCGACGCTCGGGGATTACGCCTGGGTCTTTCCCGCAGCGGTTGCTCAGGCTTTGCTTATCAGATGGATATCGCGACGGCCGTCGCTTCCGACGACCACATTTTCACGAGCAACGGCGTCGATGTCATCGTCGATGCGGCAAGCCTGGCCATGCTGGACGGCACTGAGCTCGACTACGTTCGCGAGGGCCTGAACGAGCTGTTCAAATTCAAAAACCCCAACGTCAAGAACGAGTGCGGCTGCGGCGAGAGCGTCGGCTTCTGACGGCACCGCCAGGGCCCGCTGCACGAATTCGAGCTTGAGCCGGCGCAATCGCTGCCGGCCATCCCCATCTTTGGTAACGCTGCCATAACCCGCCATCCCGGGCGGCGGCTATTGAAGTTCGCCCTAAACCGCTACAAACTTTGTGGGCGGCGGCACGGCACCGAATCTCCCACTGCACACCTAGCCCGGATTTCTCACCAGGCGGACCACGGAGCGCAGATTATGTTGGCACACTCAACACAGTGGCTTCACCGAGCCGGTCTTCCTTTTGAACAATCCGTCCTACTCGGTTCTTGGCCCACTCTGGATTTGCATCTTGACCGGTCCCCCTTGAGACCTAGCCACAGCTATGCCTCTGCGGGCGATCGGCCAATCCGCTTTGCCAGAGCGACCCAAGATTCCGAATCCCGGTGAGAAATCCGGGCCAGAACTCCGTCACAGGGTGTCAACGCGACCGTTCTCTCCTGTCGGATGGGAAGGCGGAAAGCACCCTGGCGGGCTCAGCCGCGCTCGCTGACCCGCATCATCGCCGAGGATGGCGGGCAGGAAACGAACGGTGGACTAGCCAATATCTGTCAGAGGACTTTCCAGATGGACGAACAAGACGATTTCAAGTCGCTGCGCGGCTCTTCGCTGACGGCGACGCTGAGCGACGACCAAGTGCAGCACCTGGTCGGCATATCCGTATGCCAGGTACTGGAGAACGACGACATTCTCATTGCCGAGGGCAAAGTCGATAACAGCCTTCACGTCATCACGGCCGGAACGCTGGCGGTAACCCGTGACGTGGGTGGCGGCGAGTGGACCACTCTGCACATTCTGCGCGCCGGCGACCTGGCCGGAGAAATGGGGTTCGTCGACGGTCGCCCGCACAGCGCCACGCTGCGGGCTATCGGCAGAACGACCGTGTGCAGCTTCGAACGCGACAACTTCGAGTCTTTGCTGAATGACCAGCCCTGGGTCGTTTACCGGGTGATGCAGAACATCATCCAGAGCGTACACGACATCCTGCGGCGTATGAATGCCCAATACGTAGAGATGTCCAATTACATCAGCAAACAGCACGGCCGTTACTGAGGAACCGGCGCTCCAGGCAGGGGCAGCGTTTCGGCGGCTGCTGTTAGCAATCCAGCGGGATTCAACACGGGGCGCGTGACAAAGCGGTTGTTATGATGCGCGCAAACATTTCAGTGTATAATTAAAGGTTAATTTAAGGTATTGAAGCAGCTGGAGAACACCGATGCCCCTGGAACGCACTCTGTCCATCATCAAGCCGGACGCGGTCGGCAAGAACGTAATCGGCGAGATCTACCGCCGCTTCGAGGGAGCTGGATTGCGAATCGTGGCAGCCAGAATGCTGCACTTGACCCGGGAGCAGGCGGAGCAATTCTATGCGGTTCACAAAGAACGCCCGTTCTACAGCGACCTGGTGAAGTTCATGATCTCCGGCCCAGTGATGGTTCAGGTGCTGGAAGGTGAGGACGCCATTGCCAAAAACCGGGAAGTGATGGGCGCCACCAACCCCCAGGAGGCGGCTGCCGGCACCGTCCGCGCGGATTTTGCAGAGAGCGTCGATGAGAACGCGGTGCACGGTTCTGACGGCCCGGACACCGCTCGCACGGAGATTGCTTTCTTCTTCAAGCCCGATGAGATAGTCCCGCGGACCCGATAGCTTGAAACGACAGGGACTAGCCCGGATTTCTCGCCAGGCGGACCGCGGAGCGCAGATAAACTTGGCAAACTCAACACATTGGCTTCAACGAGCCGGTCTTCCTTATGAACAGCCTGACCCCGGTGAGAAATCCGGGCTAGGTTAACTGCCGGAGCGACTATGCGAGTCAATCTGCTAGGCTACCCGCGACGCGAGATGGAGGCGTTTTTCGCCAAGCTGGGAGAGGCGCCTTTCCGCGCGTCCCAGGTTCTCAAGTGGGTCTACCATTCGGGTGTCGACGATTTTCATGCCATGACCAATCTGAGCAAGCCCCTGCGGGAGCGGCTTGCCGAGATCGCGTCCATAGAGGCCCCTGAGATCACCGGCAGGCAGGTAGCCTCGGACGGCACCCACAAGTGGCTTATGCAGGTCGCAGGCGGCAACTGCATGGAGACCGTTTACATCCCCGAGGTGGATCGCGGGACGCTATGCATCTCTTCCCAGGTGGGTTGCGTCCTCAACTGCTCTTTCTGCTCCACAGCACAACAGGGCTTCAACCGGAATCTGTCCGCGGCAGAGATCATCGGCCAGGTCTGGCTGGCATGCCGCGAGCTCGGCCATCATCCCAACGGCCCTCGCATCATCACCAACGTTGTGCTCATGGGGATGGGCGAGCCCTTGCTGAACTTCGAAAACGTGGTCCGAGCCATGGAGCTCATGATGGACGATCTGGCTCTTGGCCTGGGGCGGCGCCGCATCACCCTGAGCACCGCTGGCATCATCCCCGCCCTGGACAGGCTCCGCGAGCGCTGCCCCGTCAGCCTCGCTGTATCATTGCACGCTCCGGATGACGAGTTGCGCAGTCAGCTCGTCCCCCTGAACCGGAAGTACCCGATACCGGAGTTGATGAACGCCTGTCGCCGTTATGTGGCACATTCGCCCAAGTCTCAGGTGACCTTCGAGTACGTGATGCTCTCGGGGGTGAACGACAGTCCAACCCATGCCCGAAAGCTGGCCCGGCTGCTCCGTGATATGCCGGCCAAGGTTAACCTCATACCCTTCAATCCATTCCCTGGCACACCATACCAACGCTCGGACCCGGAAAGCATAGACAGCTTCCGGCAAATCCTTCTTGAGGCCGGTTTGGTCACCATTACCCGTAAAACCCGCGGTGATGATATCGATGCCGCCTGCGGCCAGCTGGTGGGGCGGGTAACCGATCGCACCCGGCGCAGCCTGCGTCTACGGGCCCCCGACAGCGAGCCGGCAAGCCATCACCCGTGACAACCCAACCGGGCCTGACTCCGGGACCATCGGAATCCCACTCCAAACGCAAATTCCCTTGACAAAACAGTTTCATGGGTCATTATCTTGCGATTCGGTGCAGATTGCTTATCGAGGCCTGATGAAGGACACAACCCTCCTCCTCACATCAACCGTCCTTATCCTGCTGCTGGCGGGATGTGGCACCCAGCCGGCGACTGAGCCTGAAGGTCCGGAAGACCGGCTCGTCAACCAGTACATCCGACTCGGCATCGGCTACATGCAGGAAGGCAAGTTCGACCTGGCCATGGCCCGACTCACACGGGCCCTGGAGCTGGATCCCTCGGCAGCCGAGGCGCACGATGCCCTTGGCGTGCTGCACGAACAGCTCACCCAGTATGAGGAAGCGGAGGCGAGCTTCCGGAAAGCCATTCGTCTGCAGCCAGACTTCTCCGGCGCCCGCACCAACTTCGGCAGCTTCCTGTGCCGACGGGGACGCGTAAAAGAGGCCGAGGAACAGTTTCAGGCTGCCGTCGCCAACCCGCTCTACGAGAACCCGGAAATCGCCTACACCAATGCGGGCCTTTGCCTTTATCAGGCCGACGACTTGGACAAGGCGGAGAATTATCTCCGTCGTGCCCTGCAGATAAACCCGAAGGTGGACATCGCGCTGCTGCGCATGGCGGATATCAGCTTCCAGACCCGTCGCTTCCTGCCGGCACGCGCCTACATGCAGCGATATACGGAAGTCGGACCGCAGACTCCGGAAAGCCTTTGGCTGGGTTTCCGAATAGAGGATGAGCTCGGTGATCGCGACACTGCGTCCAAGTATGCCATGCTGCTAGAGGCCAATTTTCCGGATTCGAGGGAAGTCCGGCTGTTGCAGGAAAACCGGCAGCGATGACCGTCACCCAGCACGATACCCGCGACGCAGACCATGCCAGCCTCCAGACCAGCCCTGGCCACCGTCTGCGTGAAGCCCGGCTGAGTGCCAAGATCAGTCTGGAGGACCTCGCTGCTCGCTTGCATCTGGACAGCCGCCTTGTCGAGGCGCTGGAGAAGGACCAGTATGCTGAACTGCCCGAGCCCACTTTCGTGCGTGGCTACCTGCGGGGCTATGCACGGCTGCTCGGCTTGCCGCCGGCGCCCATCATCGAAGCTTACGACCAGCAGGGCTTTGGCGCACCGCAGCTTATTCCGGACATTGCCAGCAGGCCGCAGGCGCAGAGCAGCGACACCCCGGTGCGCCTGGTCACCTTCATCATCACGGCGGTGCTCATTGCGCTCATGACGCTCTGGTGGCAGTCCCAGCAAAACGTGGTCAGTATCCCCTCCGAGGGCGTCGCTGCGACTGAGCCCGAAGTGGCGTCGCCGCCAGCCACTCAGCCGCCACCGCCTGTTGCCGATGAACCGGCGGCACCGGCTTCGTCTCCTGCTGCCGAAAGCGCACCTGAAATCGCGTTGGCGGAATCGAAAGAGACAGACCCGACGCCTACGCCCGCCACTATTGTCGAGGCCCCGAGGAGCCTCACAACGGAAGCGTCATCCGACACGGCAGTAGCCACCACCCCGGAGCCACGGGAAATTGCCCGGCCGGAGCCTACTCCAGGGCTGGCGGCGGCTGAGCCACCCCGGGCGGTCACAACGCCATCTGCAGACAGACTGGAAATCCGCTTCCAACACGACTCTTGGGTGGAGATTTACGACCGAGACGACAGCCGGCTTTTTTTCGGACTTGCCAAAGCCGGTCAGGGGGTGTCGGTCGCCGGCCAAGCGCCGCTGCGCGTGCTGCTCGGCTATGCCCGTGACGTGCGGGTTGAGTACAATGGCGAGTTTTTCGATGCTGCTCCGTACACGCGGGAAGATGTGGCCCGATTCACTGTCGGTGCGGCGCCCACCCGCTAGCCTCGAAACTGTCCGGCGCCAGTGGACCACGCTGGGCGGGCGAAGCACTCTTGGGGTAACTCCGTTGTCGACGCAAATTCAGGCGATCCGGGGGATGAACGACACCCTGCCGGACGAGACACCGTACTGGCAATGGCTGGAAAGCGTAGTCCGGGACGTGCTGACGGCCTATGGCTATGCGGAGATCCGCCTGCCAATCCTGGAGAAAACCGAGTTGTTCAGCCGTTCCATCGGCGAAGTGACCGACATCGTCGAGAAAGAGATGTATACCTTTCTCGACCGCAACGGCGACAGTCTGACGCTGCGGCCCGAGGGGACCGCAGGCTGTGTCCGGGCCGGCATTCAGCATGGCCTGCTGCGCGGCCAGCAGCGGCTCTGGTACCAGGGCCCCATGTTTCGCCACGAGCGGCCGCAGAAGGGCCGCTACCGTCAGTTCCACCAGATCGGGGTCGAGGTCTACGGGGTCGATGGCCCGGATATCGACGTGGAGCTAATCCTCATGAGCAAACGTATCTGGCAGACGCTTGGCTTGCGCGACCTGACCCTGGAAATCAACTCACTGGGCTCTACGGAATCGCGCAGCCGGTATCGCCGTGAGCTGGTGACCTACCTGGTGGATAGTCAGGACCGGCTCGACGAAGACAGCCGCCGCCGCTTGGAGACCAATCCGCTGCGTATCCTCGACAGTAAGAATCCCGAAACCCAGAACCTGCTGGCGGGGGCACCCAGCATCCTGGATCATCTGGACGAGCTCTCGCAGGAGCACTTCGGGCGGCTCAAGGGCTTGCTCGACGCAACCGACACCGCGTATGTGGTCAATCCGAGAATGGTGCGAGGGCTTGATTACTACGGCAAGACCGTCTTCGAGTGGACAACCGATCGCCTGGGCGCTCAAGGCACAGTCTGTGCCGGCGGGCGTTATGATGCGCTCGTCCAGCAGCTCGGCGGCAAAGCGGTGGCCGCCGTCGGCTTCGCCATGGGACTTGAAAGGCTGGTGGCGCTGCTGCGTAGCAGCGCGGCGAATCCGAGTCATCACCTTCCCCACGTCTATCTGGTGACTGTGGGTGCAGCAGCCAGCGACGCAGGCGCCCGCCTCGCGGAGTTTCTCCGCGACCGGCTGCCGGGACTGCGCCTTACCGCCAACCTGGGGGGCGGCAGCTTCCGCAGCCAGATGAAGCGGGCCGATCGCAGCGGGGCTGAGCTTGCGGTCGTTATCGGCGAGCAGGAGATGACCCAAGAGCAATATGGAGTCAAAGAGCTACGCACCGACACAGAGCAGCTGACGCTGTCGGCGGACGACCTGGTCGCACGGCTGTCGCAGGCCATCGTGACTGCCTGACGCCGTCCCCCTGGGACGCGGCCCGCAAACCCCGACGTCAGGTCCTATACCGAAGGGAGCAATCCGTGGAAACCTACGATTCTGAACAAGAACAAGTTGAAGCTGTAAAGAAATGGTGGAAGGAGAACGGCCGGTCCGTGATTGCCGGCCTGGTCATCGGCATCGGTGGCATGGTGGGTTGGAAGTCCTGGGTCGGCTACCAGGAGGTACAGGCCGTGAGTGCATCGACGGCCTACGACCAGCTGGTGCAGATGATCGAGAGCAACCGCCATGATGAAGCCAGCCAACACGGCGATCGCCTGGTGCAGGCCTATCCGGGTAGCGCCTACGCCGGACTCAGCTCACTACTGCTGGCCAGAGTCGCCATGCAGGAAGGCGACACGGATGCTGCGCGGCAGCATCTGCAGTGGGTTGCGGACCACGCGGGCTTCCCCGAGCTCCGCCACATAGCCGCATTGCGACTCGCCAGGCTGCTTCTGCAGGACGGACAAACGGACGCCGCGCTTACCCTGCTCGACGACCAGGCGCCCCAGGGCTTCGAGGCGGCTTATGCGGAGACCCGAGGCGATGCACTCTTGGCCAAGCGCGATATCGGCGGGGCCCGCGCTGCCTACACCCAAGCTCTGGCCAGTCTCTCCGTCGCCTCCGCCGCCCGCGAGCTGCTGCAGATGAAGCTCGACGATTTGGGCCCGGCGGCGCCCCGGTCGCCATCACCCGAAGAGGCAGATTCATGAGGCATGGCCTTCTGGTGCTGTTCTCGCTGGCCATGCTGAGCGGTTGTTCTACGGTGAAAGGCCTAATGCCCGCTAAAGACACCAGCGAGCCGCCGGCACCGCTGGTCGAGTTCACCCCCCGTGTGGAGGTCGAGACCCTATGGACCAGGGACGTGGGCGGGGGCAGCAAGGACGATCAGCTTGAGCTGGTACCCGCCGTGACCAGCGGCCGCATCTTCGCGGCTGATCCTAGGGGGCGGGTCAAGGCGCTTAATTCCGCCGATGGCACAATCCTCTGGGAGACGAACGTGAAGGCGCGGATCTCTGGCGCCACAGGCGCCGGAGACGGGCTGGTGCTGCTGGGGACCACAGAAGGCGAGGTAATCGCCCTGGGCCAGGAGAATGGCGAAGCGCGCTGGCGCAAGGGCCTGTCCAGCGAGATTCTTTCCGCGCCGGCAGCGAGTCGTGGCGTGGTGGTGGTGCGCACCGTAGACGGAAAGCTCTTCGGGCTGGACAGCTCCAATGGGCAACGCGTCTGGACGTTCGACAGGGGAGTCCCGGTGCTCACGCTCAGAGGCACGGCTTCTCCCGTAATCGAAGGCGACATTGTGCTCAACGGCTTCGACAACGGGCGCTTGGCAGCCGTCTCCCTGGTCGACGGCAGACCCCTGTGGGACTCCCGTATTACCGTGCCCAGCGGACGCACCGAGATCGAGCGCATGGTGGACCTGGACGCCGAGCCGATTGTCATCGGCGACGCCGTCTACGCAGTCACCTTTCAGGGACGCGTGGCCGCCCTGGACCTGAATTCTGGTCGGACCATCTGGCGCCGGGAAATGTCGTCTTACGCCGGAATCGGTGCCGACGACGGCAACCTCTATGTGACGGACGAACTGAGCCACGTCTGGGCTTTGGACCGATACACCAGTGCTTCTCTCTGGCGGCAGACAAAGTTGCAGGCAAGGATGGTGACAGCGCCGGTGCGCCACCAAGACTATGTCGTGGTCGGTGACGGTGAGGGCTATCTCCACCTGCTAGACCACCAGGACGGGCAGTTCGTCGGCCGTGCTCGCATTGACAAAGCAGGGATTGCGGTGCCGCCCGTGGTTCGAGGGGACAGGATTTACGTGTTTGGCAGAGGCGGCTCCCTCTCAGCGCTGCAACTGAGGTAGTCGACGCGTCCGCGCCGATGCCGTGGCGGCGGCGCCCATGAAACCTCAGCCGGTCGAGCTGGGCCGGATCCACAGGGACAGCCGAATGTCCTATTTCTCGCTACCCGTTATCGCTCTGGTCGGCAGGCCGAACGTCGGCAAATCGACACTTTTCAATGTGCTCACTCGCTCCCGCGATGCCCTGGTCGCCGACGAGCCTGGTCTGACCCGAGATCGCCAGTATGGGAGAGGCCAGCTGGGACAGCGACCCTTCTTGGTGGTCGACACTGGCGGGCTGTCCGATGATCGGGGCGGCATCCACTCCCTGGTGACGCGCCAGGCCTGGGTCGCGCTCGAGGAAGCCGACGCGGCCCTGTTCCTGGTCGACGCGCGCAGCGGTGTAACCGCCGCGGACGAGAATATCGCAGAACGCCTGCGGGGTTCCGGAAAGCGCATCCATCTGGTGGTCAACAAGACGGACGGGCTTGATCAGGAAATCGCATCCGCGGACTTCCACCACCTCGGACTGACTCCGCCGTGGCCGATCTCGGCGAGCCACAAGCGGGGCATACAGGAACTGCTGCGCAAGGTCCTCGACGAGCTGCCATGGGGGCCAGAAGAGCGCGGCGATTCCAAGCCCGCGGCCATCAGCATCGCCATCGTCGGCCGCCCCAACGTGGGCAAGTCCACGCTTGTCAACCGGATGTTGGGCGAAGAGCGCGTGCTGGCATTTGACCGACCCGGCACGACACGGGACAGCATATTCGTACCCTTCGAGAAAGGCGGCAAAGCGTATGTTCTTATCGATACGGCCGGCATCCGGCGTCGCGCCCGAGTCAGCGCCGGGCTGGAGAAATTCAGCGTCATCAAAGCCCTCCAGGCCATGGAGAACGCCAACGTCGTCATCATGGTGCTCGATGCCAGAGACGGCGTGACCGACCAGGACGCTCATCTGCTCGGCTACGTGCTGGAAGCCGGCCGGGCCCTCGTCATTGCCGCCAACAAATGGGACGGGCTGGAAGCGACACAGCGGCAGCGTGTGCGCGACGAGTTTGCCCGCAGAATCGGTTTCATCGACTTCGCACCTGTCCGCTTTATATCGGCACTCCACGGCAGCGGCGTCGGCGGGTTGTTCAGCGTCATCGACCATGCCTGGGAATCGGCCTCGCGCCGACTCGCCACATCCGCCCTTACGCGGGTGCTGGAAGACGCCGTCGCGGCCCACCCGCCCCCCGTCGTCCGGGGACGACGCATCAAGCTGCGTTATGCCCATCAGGGAGGACAGAACCCGCCCATCGTGGTTATTCACGGCAGTCAGACCGAGGCGGTGCCCGACAGTTACGGTCGCTATCTTGCGAAGACTTTCCGCCAGGCGTTTCAACTCGACGGCACGCCGGTGAAAGTTGAATTCAGAACCGGTGGGAACCCGTATGAAGGGCGCAGAAACCGACTCACACCCCGTCAGCACAAACGCCGCAAGCGCCTGATTCGGCACGCCCGGAAGAGTTGACATCCAACTTGTACCGCAGCCCGTCGCGGGCCCGGGGCCTCAGTCTAGACGTACCCCCAGTCGCGTGGCGACCTCTTCATAGGCCTCGACCACGTCCCCCAAACCCTGCCGAAAACGGTCCTTGTCCAGCTTCTTCCTCGTCCCGGCATCCCACAGACGGCAACCGTCGGGCGTGAACTCATCGCCCAGCACGATGCGGCCTTCGAAGCGCCCGAACTCGAGCTTGTAGTCCACCAGCAGAAGTCCCGCGTCCGCGAAGAGCCGCTTCAGCACGTCGTTAACGGCAAAAGTCAGCTCCTTCATCCTAACCACCTCCTCGTCGGTGGCCCATCCGAAGGCACGGATATGGTAGTCGTTAATCATGGGGTCGTGGAGCGCGTCGTTCTTGAGGAAGAGCTCGAAGGTAGGCACTTCCAGTTCCATGCCCTCTGCGACGCCCAGCCGCCGGCAGATACTTCCGGCCGTGATGTTGCGCACCACACATTCGATCGGAAGCATGTCAAGGCGCTTGACCAACGACTCGTTGTCAGAGAGCAGGGCCTCAAAATGCGTCGGCACGCCTGCAGACTCCAGCGTTTGCATGATGAACGCGTTGAAGCGGTTGTTGACCATTCCTTTGCGGGCGAGCTTTGCGGTCTTCTCGCCGTCGAAGGCGGACGTATCATCTCGAAACAACAGGACCAGCCTGTCCGGATCTTCCGATGCGTACACCGACTTGGCCTTTCCGGAATAGAGCTCTGATGCCTTCTCCATTATTCGCTTCCACTGGTCCGGTTGCCGGCTTAGCCCGGGACCACGCTTGGTTTACCTGAGCTGTTCGTGCAGCAGGCTAAGAATTCGGCCAGCCGTATCGCTGTTGTCTCGCTGACCCTCCTTGTCCAGGACGACCACCCGGGTCATGCCATCCGAGGAAATGAGGCTCACCTGATACTGGATGTCACGCGGCTCGTTCTTCTTCCCTTTAAAAATTTTGGAAAACAGGCCCTTCTCCTCGGTATCCTGGAATGGGTCGACATACCGCACGAAATAGATCCCTTGCGAGCGGTCCCGATCCTGTACGGTGAATCCCACCCGGTCGAGCGCCAGCCCGGTGCGCCGCCAGGCCCGGGAAAAGTCGTCCCGTAGATCGAGGGCCACCTGTCCGTCCGCGTCACGCACCATGTGGGCTCGGGCCTCACGCGTCTGTTTGGAGGCGATCATCTGTTCCGCCGACTCTTTGGACACGCCCAGATAGACCATCAGGCGATTCAGCATCTCGGCCTCAAGCTCCGGGTCCGATGGGCGCGGTTCCCAGATGATCCGGGCATCGGTCTTCTCCACCTCTTCGGCACCCCGATGGGTGATGAAGATCTCCGTGGTGTCCTGCTCAACCCCCCGCTCGAAGCGGATGCGGAATTTGTCCCGCGTGGCCGAGGAATAAACGAAGTCACCGACCTTGCCCAGCATGGAGCGAATGAAACCCTGGGGTATGTCGGCCCGGTTCTCCGCCCAGTCGGTCTCCATGATGCCGGTGTTCGGATCCTCCATGTTGATAACGAGGCCATTCTCCATCCAGAACTCCCTCACCCTGTCCCAGTACTGATCCGGCTCCCCCGGCACGACCAGCCAGCGTTTGTCTCTGTCTCTTTCGACACGGATGCCGTCGACATTGGGCAGGACCCTATCGGGCCGGACTGCGCCGCCCGCGGGGCGCTCGCTGGCATAGTCCGAGTAAGTGGCGGGACCACCGGCAGGCGCGGCATCCGGCACTACCATGGAGTCTTCGATGGACGACGTGGACAGATCAGGCGGCACCTCGAGCGGCGGCAGACTCCGGCTCGTCTTGTAGTCTGCTTCGCTGTCGCGAATCACGTCGCTCACCTTCGGACTCGAACTACAGCCCGCACACAGCAGCAGCGCTATGCTGCCGCCAAACACTAGCCATTTACCCATTTCACGGACTCGCATTTACACAACCGGGCGCGCAGGCGCAAATCTCGGGGCGGCGCTACAAGACACCGGCTCGGGCGAGGGCATTCCTCACCGTTTCGTGATGCTCCGAGGCCAGAGGGGTGAGCGGAAGACGGATGCCCGGTGGAATCAGCCCTATCTCGTGCAATGCCCACTTGACTGGAATCGGATTGGACTCGACGAACAAGCTTTCATGGAGTACAGCCAGCCGCTGGTCCACCGCCCTCGCCTTCTCGGCATCGCCGGCCAAGGCCAGCACGCACATCTCGTGCATGTCCCTGGGCGCTACGTTGGCAGTCACCGAGATAACGCCCCTGGCGCCTGCAAGCATGGCGTCGAGGGCGATCGCGTCGTCGCCGCTGAAGACCGTGAACTGGCCTTCCGTTCTCGTCAGAATGTCGGCCATTCGGGCTACGGTCCCCGATGCCTCCTTGATGCCCACAACATTGTCGATGGCCGCCAGCCGCGCCACTGTCGTCGGGAGCATATCGCAGGCGGTACGACCCGGCACGTTGTACAGTATCTGCGGAATCGGGACTTCCTCGGCTATGGCCCGGAAATGCCGATAGAGTCCCTCCTGGGTCGGCTTGTTATAGTACGGTGTCACCAGCAGGCAGGCGTCCGCACGCGCTTCGTGCGCGCAGCGGGTCAGATGCATGGCCTCGGTGGTGGAATTAGCCCCTGTTCCCGCGATGACCGGCACACGCCCTTGCACCATCTCCACTACGCGCCTGATAACTGCGCAGTGCTCCTCGAAGTCCAGGGTGGCAGACTCGCCAGTGGTTCCCACGGCCACAATGCCGTCCGTGCCTCCCTCGAGGTGATAGCCGACCAGGCGCTCCAGAGCGGCTGCATCCAGCGTACCGTCACGGGCCATGGGCGTCACGAGGGCAACTAGGCTGCCTTGAAACATCCCCCTCTCCGACCGAAAATCGACACTCGATGGTACTTGGGCGCCATGGGCAAGGCAAGTCAGGGGCCTCCGCAGGTATCCGATCGGATACGGTATACTTTTCAGCTGGTTCGTGCTCTCGCTGAACGCGCCATACCGCGAGCACGGCCAGTTTCGCTGAACACCGGACGGCCATGGCAGCGTCCGACCGTGCCAAAAGACCTGTAGCAAGCAGCTATCGATGGACAACTACCTGGTCGTATCAACCCTCGGCAGAGACCATCCCGGCATCGTTAACGAGCTCTCCCAAACCATCGTGGAAAGCGGCTGCAACATCCTCGACAGCCGCATGACCGTACTCGGTAGCGAGTTCGCCACCATCATGATGTTATCTGGGAACTGGAGCTCCATCGCCAAGCTGGAAGACGCGTTGCCCCGACTCGCGGAGAAGCTGGACCTCAACATTACCTCGCGCCGCACCAAGCCCCGCAGTCCGGGCTCCAATCTAGTCCCGTACGCGGTGGAAGTGGTCGCGATGGACCATCCAGGCATCGTGCATGAGGTGGCCAGCTTCTTTTCCACCAGGCAGATCAATATCGAAGATCTCTACACGGGCAGCTATCAGGCACCACATACCGGCACACCCATGTTCTCGCTCCACATGACCGTGGGCGTCCCCGCGGATCAATCCATCGCGTCACTGCGCGGGGAGTTCATGGACTTCTGTGATGCGCTCAACCTGGACGCGATGTTGGCGCCCGTGAAGTAGTCGCAGGGTTCCGGATGTGCGGGGACGGCGCGCCGGCCGGCCCGCAAGAGCCGTTCTGCCGGCCACACCTGTCATCGCTCTCACACCAGGCACTGCTGCGAAACCCTTGCCGAACACTCGACACAGCATCAGGATAACCGCCATGACCCCGCCCCGGTTCCACGGGCCAGCCCCACTGACGACCTTGCGACGGCCACAAGCACCCTCTGACGGGTGTCTGGAGGCACAGATCCGACCGTGAATATCTCCGAACGCATGAATTCCGGGCATGCAGCCCAGGACGCCGAGCTGCCAGAGCACCAGGCTGAGAGGAAAGCCTCCCAGCAGCGGATTTTCGTCCTGGATACCAATGTGCTCATGCACGATCCGGCAGCGATCTTCCGCTTTCAGGAGCATGACGTCTATCTGCCCATGGTCGTGCTTGAGGAACTCGACGCATCGAAGAAGGGGGTTTCCGAAGTCGCCCGGAATGCCCGCCAGGCGAGCCGCTTTCTCGATGAGCTTCTGCAGAGCACTGGACGTGAGGAGATCGAGAGAGGCATTCCGATTCCCGGACCGAACCACCGGCCCGCAGAGGACACCGCAACGGCGGGCGGCCGACTGTTCTTCCAGACCCGCACGCACACCAACGATCTGCCCGAGAGTCTGCCGGGAAACAGGCCCGACAACTCCATCCTCGCAACCGCCATGGCGTGCCAGGAACAGCACCGGGAAGCGAACGTCATTGTTGTCTCGAAGGACATCAACCTGCGCATCAAGGCCCACGTGTTGGGTATCAACGCGGAGGACTACTACAACGACAAGGTGCTCGACGATGTCAGCCTGCTGTTCAGTGGCGCAACCGAACTGCCCACGGACTTCTGGGAAAGCCATGGCGATTCAGTGGAATCTTGGCAGGATAACGCCCGCACCTATTATCGCGTCAGCGGGGAGGTGACCAAAGGATGGTATCCTCGACAGTTTCTCTATATGGCCACCGAACGCGGCTTCGAGGCGGTGGTTCGGGAACGTGACGACCTTTCCGCCACTCTCGAGTTGATTACCGACTACCGGACCGCAAACCATGCGGTCTGGGGGGTCACGGCCCGCAATCGGGAGCAAAACTACGCCCTGAACCTGCTCATGGATCCTGAGGCCGATTTCGTCACCCTGGTGGGTGCCGCCGGAACGGGAAAGACCTTGCTGGCCCTTGCCGCGGGTCTAGCACAAACCCTGGAAGAGAAGCGATATCGGGAGATCATCATGACCCGCGTAACCGTGCCCGTCGGCGAGGACATCGGCTTCCTGCCGGGCACCGAGGAAGAAAAGATGACC
>JASJBY010000007.1 GCA_030066245.1 Gammaproteobacteria bacterium | reverse complement strand
TAGCGGGACTATGGCTCAAGGGGGATCGGTCAAGATGCAAAGCCAGAGTGGGCCAAGAACCGAATAGGACAGGTTGTTCACAAGGAAGACCGGCCTGGTGAAGCCAATGTGTTGAGTTTGCCAACATAATCTTCGAACCGAGGTCCGCCTGGTGAGAAATCCGGGCTAGCGCTATTGAAGCTTGTTGACGCGTTCCCGGGCACTGATGACGTCCGTAAGACGGATGCCGAATTTGTCGTTCACGACGACGACCTCCCCGTGGGCCACCAGTGTTCCATTGACAAGGACGTCCAGCGGCTCCCCCGCCAGTCGGTCCAGCTCCACGACCGAACCCTGGTTGAGCTGCAGCAGCTCACGGATGGTTATGGAGGTCTGGCCGATTTCCACGGAAAGGGTCACCGGGATGTCGACAATGGCATCCAGGTTGACTTCCTGGCGGGCGCCGGTGGAATCGGCCTGCAGGTTCTCCAACTCGGCTGGCGTGTAGCCGTTCCCGGACCCGGGTTGCGAAGCCAATGCGTCCTTATCTGTCATGGGTCGCTCCGTCTTGGTCGAATGCCTGGGGTCCCTGTGCGGACACGTCGGCCACGTCAGCGGCGGTCTCCACGGTCTTCAACGCGAGGTTGCCCTGGTGCACACCGAACTTGCCACGCAGCACCGGAAAGCCCTGAACCTTGGCCCACACATGCTCCGGCAGATCCACCGGAATGATGTCCCCTGCCTGCAGCTCCATCAGCTCACGCAGCGTAATGGTGGCCTCGGTCAAGGAAGCCTCAATCGTCACCTGCGCTGAGGCGATTCCCTGCTGCATGACATTGAACCAGTGCAGATCCTGCTCCGTGCGGTCCCCTTGTACACCCGCGTCCAGAACCTCCTTGATGGGCTCGATCATCGAGTAGGGCATGGTGATGTGAAGGTCGCCGCCGCCCCCTTCGAGCTCGACGTGGAACACGGTGGCGACGACCACCTCGCTGGGCGCGACGATATTGGCGAAATGGGGATTGACCTCGGAGCGCAGATACTCGAACTCCACCCCGAGCACCGGCTTCCATGCCTGCACCAAGTCGCTGAACGCATAGTCGAGCACCATATGCGCGACGCGCATCTCGGTGGGCGTTATCTCCCTGCCCTCCATCTTCGCCGGCAGACGACCTGCGCCCCCGAAAAAATTCTCAACGATGAGGAAAACCAGCCTGGGATCCAGCACAAACAAGGCAGTGCCCCGCAATGGCTTCACCCTGACCAGGTTCATGTTCGCAGGGATGAACAGGCTGTGGACGTACTCGCTGAACTTGAGTGTCTGCACGCTACCAACGGAGATCTCGGGTGAGCGGCGCAGCAGATTGAAAAGGCTGACCCGGAACAGGCGTGCGAAGCGCTCGTTGATCATGTCCAGCATCGGGAGACGACCACGAACAATGCGGTCCTGACTCGCGAAGTCGTAGGAGCGGACCTCCTCGTCACCCGGCGGTTCGTCCGTCTCCGTCTCTATCTCGCCTCGATCGACGCCATGCAAGAGCGCATCGATCTCGTCCTGAGACAGAATGTCGGTGGCGGGCATGGCTTATTGCATCACGAAGCTTGTGAAGAACACGGCTTCCACACCACCTTCGCCGCTCTCGGCCTTCAACACGTTCTCGATGGCCGAGCGGGCCTCGTTCTGGAGCGATTCCTTGCCCTCCAGCGTGCGCAGCTCCTGAGAGGTCTTTGCGCTGAACAGCATGACGAGCTTGTTGCGGATCATGGGGGCGTGCTGTTTGATCTGCTGCTCCACTTTCGGCTCACGCGTGAGCACCTGTACGGATGCCTGCAGGAAGCGCGCCTTGCTCTTGCCCTGAAGATTCACCGTGAACGCAGGGTGCAGATCCACGTAGATGGCCTCGCCTTTAGCCTCCTCCTCCTCGTCCTCGTCCTCGAAATCCTCGTCGTCCTCGGAGGCCGTTTGTGCATCCGGCGTGAGTGCCCCGGTGAAGTAAAGGCCGGCACCCGCACCGCCCCCGAGCAGCAGCACCGCAGCCACGATGAAGACAATGAGCTTGCCCTTGCCCCCCTTTTTCTTCGCTTCGCCTTGCTCCAGATCGTCGCCGCCCTGTTCCTCATCCGCCATGACAGTTCTCCCTTTCTTGATTCATCGAGGGCGTTAGCAATAGGCGTGCCAGAGGGTTTCGTTGCTTGATTCAGTCGGTTAGGCGCTATAGGACGGGTTCGCGACCGATTTTTGACGCGTCACGGTCCGACTTGCCTCGGAAAGATGTCGGAGCGCGAAGGTGACGGGGGCGCGGAGGAAACCCGGGTGCGTTCGGGCCGAGGCGGCAGACGTCGCTCGT
Organism: Gammaproteobacteria bacterium; assembly: GCA_030066245.1. Taxonomy (GTDB): domain Bacteria; phylum Pseudomonadota; class Gammaproteobacteria; order JAABTG01; family JAABTG01; genus JASJBY01. Next base: position 25,565 of record JASJBY010000007.1, on the reverse strand, counting down.
CGGCGGATCTCAGGCGTAGGCGTCGACCAGGCCGTCGTGGCCGACAATCTGTTCCTCTTGAGAGGTGCTCTCCAGATCACCGGACGAACCCGGGTACCGCCCGGCTCCTTCAACCGCAGGTTCGCTCCACTCCCTGAGCAGGCCGCGGCTGTCCTCTCCCTGGGCGGAGACATCGACCTGCACCAGGTTAAGGCCAGTTGTACCCATCAGCTCCCGCAGGCGCGGCAGAGCCGCTTCCACCGCCTCGCGCGCGGCGGCATTGCTCGCTGTGAAGACCACCCGAGTCTCGTCCTGCTGCACGGCTATGCGCACCTCCAGGGGACCCAGCTCCGGCGGATTCAGGCGCAGCTCGGCCTTGTGAACCTGGTTGCTGGCCATCCAGGTGATTCGCGTCGCCAGGCCATCATTCCACTGGGGAGTCCGAATGGGCTCGGGCAACTCGATACGGGCTGTCGGGAAGGCCTCCCGGACCGATGGGGAGGCTGGGGCATGGCCTGGCCCCTGGTTGCTGAGTGTTGGTGTCGTGTCCCCGGATGCTCTCGGTGCAGGAGACTGTCCGGGTTCTCGTTCGGCCAGTCTCGCGAGCACGGCCTCCTCGCTGAACTGGGTTTGTGGCTTCAAGGTCGCGGCCGACTCCTGGGTGGTCGCGGCAGCCGGCAATGCCGTTTCCGGCTCGCCGCCACCGGGGGGTGTCGCGGCGATGGTCTGCGGCGGCATGGTTTGCTTTGGAGTCGCTCCACCCGCAAGCTCCGGCACCTGGGCCGTCGGGGAGCGCGGTGTCATCGACACTCCGCTTTCGATGGCCACTCCGGGCTGGGGCAGCCGCTCGGCCCGTAACGCCGTCAGTGGCACGGCCATGCCGCCGGAGGGCGGCAAACTCTTGCCGTCCGGCAACATCGTCGCCTCCTCCGGCAAAGCTGTCGCCCCATCCGGCAAAACCATCGATCCGTCCAGCGGCTGGGGCAGCAGCGTGGCGGGGTCTGGATTAGTCGGCTCCAGAACGCCGTTACTCGCTGTGCCGAGATCGTTCTCGGCGGCCAGCTCGCCCATTAGCAGCCGGGCGAAACCCGCGGGGCTCTGCGGTGAAGCGTCGTCTGGCAGAGCTGGTGCGCGGGCCGCGTCAGCATTACCCGGGACTGCAGGGGGTGCCTCCACCGGTAGCATCAGGCTTGCGTCGGGCATCTCTGATCCATTCGTTTCAGAAGTACTTGCCCCCGTATAAGCAATACTCGGACCAATCGGGAACCTCCGGGTCTGTCACAGAATTGAGCTGGTTGATGGCCCGCCGAAACCCTTCCCAACCAGAATTCGACGCATTCGCGTGAGACTGTACCCGTGTCCACCTTCGCCGCCTGCCCGACCCGGCTGGCTGTCCGGTCCGCTGCTGCCCGTCAACGGCGCCTGTCAGCCGTCCCCTCCCTTTCTCCCTCCCTGCTGCGCCCGTTCGTCCGTATCCCGCTGCTCGCGCCTGACTTCCTCCTGCTGCTCTTCCTTCAGGTATCGTGCGATGGCCTTGTCCAGGGCTTTGAGCTTTGCCCGTTTGGCAAGCCACACGCCCTTGTCCCGCTCGCAGCGTTCGATGCTCGTGGATATCACCGCCTGCAACTGGCTGATGGCCGCGTCCAGCTTGTCCAGAAACACCAGGTAGTCCTTCATCCTCCCCGCCTGCATGCCCTGGCTCCCGGCTTGCTGGAATCCGCCCACATACTCCTGGCGATAGCTCTGCAGCCCGCGCAACTGGGCCTCGTACTGAGCCAGCGTCTCCCGGCTCTCCTTCAGGGTCTGCGCGGCGTGCTGTTCACGGCGGGCGGCAACACCGGCCACGGGCGCAAGGCGTTTGGAACGACTCATGGTTTAGCCCCGATTGCGCAGCGTGATCAGGGCTTGCTGCATGGGTGCACGGTCGACTTCAGCGTGGCGTCAAGCCGCAGGCGAAGCCGTTGCCGGCACGGGTTGCCCGGCTTCGTCCACGTGAAGAACGGCGGTCAGGTCGCCCAAGCTGTCCTGAAGTGATACCGCCTGGTGCATGTCCTGGCGGAGAAAAGCCATCAGCCGCGGCTGCATGGCAACGGCCTGGTCCAGCTGGGGATTGCCGCCGGGCGCGTAGGCGCCCACGTTGATGATGTCCCGGTTGTGCTGGTAAAGGGAGTAGATCTGTTTGAAGCGCCTTGCTGCCTGCTGTTGCTCGGGGCTGGTAATCTCTGTCATGGCTCGGCTGATGGAAGCTTCGATGTCGACGGCCGGGTAATGTGCGGCGTCCGCCAGGCGTCTGGACAGGACCACATGTCCGTCCAGGATGGCTCGCGCCGCGTCCGCTATGGGATCGTTGGCCTCATCTGCTTCCGTCAGCACGGTGTAGAAGGCGGTGATGGAGCCACCGCTCCGGTCGCCGTTACCTGCTCTTTCCACGAGTTTTGGAAGCCGGGCGAACACCGAAGGCGGGTATCCCCGCGTCGCCGGCGGCTCGCCTACGGCTAGCGCAATTTCCCGCTGCGCCTGAGCGAAGCGCGTCAGGGAGTCCATCAGCAACAGTACCTGCTTGCCCTGGTCCCGAAAATACTCCGCGATGCTGGTTGCCAACAGAGCACCGTGAATCCGCATGAGGGGCGTGTCGTCGGCCGGTGCCGCGACGACCACTGCCCGGGACATGCCTTCCTCATCCAGGATGTTCTCGATGAACTCCTTGACCTCGCGTCCCCGTTCCCCGACCAGCCCCACCACCGTCACGTCTGCCGTGGTGAACCGGGTCATCATGCCAAGCAGGACGCTCTTGCCGACGCCGCTGCCTGCGAAAAGGCCCATGCGTTGCCCCCGCCCGACTGTCAGCAGCGCATTGATGGCGCGCACCCCCACGTCCAGCGGCTCCTGAATGCGTTGCCGGGCGAGCGGGTTTATGGGCCGGCCTTCCAACGGCACCCGGTGCGCGGCTGGCCCCGGTGGGCGTCCGTCCAGGGGCCGCCCGGTGCCGCCGAGAACGCGGCCCAGCAGCTCGTCACTGACGGCCACTTCGCTGGTGCGGCTGGCGGGAATGACACGGGCGTTGGGAGCAAGTCCGCGGATGGTTCCGATGGGCATGAGGAACAGCTTGTCCCCCGAGAATCCGACCACTTCGGCCTCGACCGGCTGACCTTCCGGGCCGGCGATATGACAGCGGTCGCCGATGGCCGCCCGGCAGCCGATGGCCTCGAGAGTGAGCCCGACCATGCGGGTCAGCTTGCCTTCCACAACAAGCTCCGGCGGCGCGCTGGCGCGCTCCACATATGGAGCCAGCCGCGACAGCCAGCGGTCAGTCCGGTCCGCTTCGAGCAGGGACTTCACTTTCCCGTTCCTCCCCGAGCACTTTGGCGACGGCCGTGGCCACGCGATTCTCAACCGTGGCGTCAACCTGGGAAGTCTCCGTGACCACACGGCAGCCGCCCCGTGTCATCACAGGATCCTCCACCAGGTGCCAGGGCGTTTCGCCGTCGCGCACCGCCAGGGTCTCTCGAACCATCAGAGCGTCGTCCGGGTGCAAATGGATCTGTACCGACTGGGCGGCCAGCGGCAGCGCTGACACCGCTTCCCGCACCACCGCAATGACCTGGCCAGGGTCACTCTTCAGCTCGCGACGCACCAGGTGGCGTGCGACCGCCATTGCCAGACTAACCAGGGTCTGCTCCACCCGCTCGTCCAGGTCGTCGAGCGGGCGGGCAAGACGCGTGAGCAGCTCCTCCACCAGGGCACCGCCCTTCGCTACGCCCTCGGCGATACCGGTGGCCAGTCCATCGCGCCGGCCCTCCGCGAAGCCTTCGGCATAGGCCTCTCGGTGCACGGCCTCGAGCTGGGATGCCGTCAGCGGCCGCGGACGTCCGTCGGCCGCCAATCCGCCGAAGCCGGCATCCATGGCCGGGGGCTCCCAGGGCTCCGACCCGCCGGGCTGAGGCCGGAAGATGACCTTGCGCGACGTCTTCACCGGGCTAGACAAACTGCTCGCCGCCTTTGCCGCCGAGAGCCATCTGGCCCTCCTCGGCGAGCCGCCTGGCTATCCCCAGAATCTCCTTCTGGGCCATCTCGACTTCGCTGATGCGCACCGGGCCCTTGGCGTCCAGATCGTCCCGCAGCATCTCGGCGGCCCGCTTCGACATATTCTTGAAGAACTTCTCTTTCATGGAGTCCTCGGCGCCCTTGAGTGCCAACAGCAGGGTATCCGACGAAGTCTCTCTCAACAGTGCCTGCACGCTCTGATCGTCCACCTCGGCCAGGTTGTCGAAGACAAACATCAGATCTTCGATCTCCTGACCGAGCGCAGCGTCAACCTCCTTGACATGCTCGAGGATCTCCGACTCGGCTTCGTTCCCCAGATAATTGAGAATGTCAGCGGCAAGCCGTGGTCCGCCGACCGAAGAGGCCTGCACCGTGCTGGGTCCGCTGACACGAGCTTCCAGGATCTTGTTCAGCTCATCGAGTGCCGCGGGCTGGACGGTATCCAGCGTGGCCACGCGCAGCAGCAGATCCGAGCGCAGCCGCTCGGGGAGCAAGTCCAGCACTTCGGCGGCCTGCTCGCTGTCAAGATAGGCCAGCACGATGGCGATGATCTGAGGATGCTCGCTGCGCACCATGTCAGCGATGGCCCGTGAATCCATCCAGCGCAGATTGTCCAGGCCGTCCGATACCCCGCCGAGCAGGATCCGGTCCATGAGGCTCCTGGCTTTGTCTTCTCCCAAAGCCTTTATCAAAACATTTCTGATGTAATCCTGAGCGCCGACGCCTAGCGATGTGCGCGTGCTGGCTTCACTGAGCAGCTCGCCCATGACGTCATTCACCTGAGCCTGGGAGATGTTCTCCAGGGTCGCCATCACGGTGCCCACCCGCTGAACTTCTTTCGGACCCATGTGCCGCATCACCGAGGCGGCGGCCTCCTCGCCCAGGCTCAGCAGCAGCACCGCGGCTCGCTCCAGGCCATTCAGCTTTCGGTCAGTCTCAGGCATCTTCCGCCATCCAGCCGCGAACGACCTGAGCCACCCGTTTCGGATCCTCGGACGCCATGGTCTGGACCGCGCTGACGGATTCCTGACTGCTTATGCCCTGCGGCAGTTGGGGTACGCCGCCATGGTTACCGCTGAGGCGCAGGCGGTCGTCGGCGATTCCGCCGTCCGGCCCGGCAATGGTCAGCTGGCGAGCTCTCAGCTCATGACTGGTAAGGCGGCGCATCGCCGGGCGCAGCACCGTGAAGACGAGCACAAGCAAGATCCCGATGCCGAATATCTGTTTGAGCAGGTCCCACAGCCAGGATTGCTCCCAGAATGGCGGCTTGGGCAAAGGCTCGGCAGGCAGCGGAGCAGTGAACGGCGCGTTGATGACGCTCACGCTGTCGCCCCTTTCTTCGTTATAGCCCACTGCCTCCTTCACCAGCCCGGTGATTCTGTTCAGCTCCTCCGGGGTCAAGGATTCGCGGATTACGCTGCCGTCCTTGGCTGGGGTGCGATGGTCGTCCACGACGACGGCGACGGACAAGCGCCTGATGGTGGCCACCGGATTGGTGGTGTGGCTGATGGTTCTGTCCAGCTCAAAGTTGCGAGTGGCTCGGCGCCGGCTGGACTGACTGGTGCCCTGCGCGCCCTCCGGTCCTTCCACCTGCTGTGACTGCAGGTCCTCGGGAGACTGGCCCGCGGCAGGAGGCTGATTGCTGAGCGCGCCCGGAATGCCGCCGACGGCGGCGTTGGTGCCACGTTCCTCGGAAACCTGCTCGCTGCGCAGTGCCCTCGGGTCGGGCTCGAACAGCTCCCGCGTCTGCTCGGTGCGCGTGAAGTCCACGTCGGCCACGACCTGGGCTGTGACGCCATCCAACCCCACGATGGGGGCCAGCAAGTCTTCGATGCGCTTGATGTAGCTGCGCTCCAGGCGTTGCGTGTAATCAAACTGCTTGCGGGTCAGCAGCGCGTCGTCGTCCTGGTCCGGGGCGGTCAGCAGGCGGCCTTTCTGATCCACCACTTTCACGTCCGACGGCTCCAGGTTGGGCACACTGGCTGCCACCAGATGGGCGATGGCCGCGACCTGCCCTTCCTCCAGCGTTCGGCCCGGGTAAAGGTGCACCAATACCGAGGCGCTGGGTTTCTTGCCCCTACGCACGAAGACCGACTGCTTGGGAACCGCCAGGTGCACGCGGGCGTTCTGGACGCTGTTGACCTTGCTGATGGAGCGGGCAAGTTCCACTTCGAGGGCTCGCTGATACCTTGCCCGCTCGACGAACTGGCTGGTGCCGAAGCCCTGCTCTTTCTCGAGCACTTCGAACCCCATGTCCGTGCTGTGGGGCAAGCCCTCGGCCGCCAGCTTCAGGCGGGCATCGTGCACTTTCCCCGAGGGCACCAAGAGCGCCCCGCTGTGTCGGTCCAGGCGCACGGGGATGTCCGCGCGTTGCAGGGCCTCCATCACCTCCGTGGCGTCACTGCCGCTCAGGTTTCCATACAGGAGGCTGTACGCGGGTGTCTGGGACCAGAGCACGATGCCCACGCCCGCCGCCACACTGGCCGCAAGCCCTATCATCAGCCCCAGTTGCTTGACGATGGGTAGTCGCGTCAAGCCTTGCAGGGCGTTAGCTCCCCCCTGGGCAACCGGTGCATTCTGCGTGCTCGTGGCCTGCGCCATCGTTCAAGCTCCCCTGTCAATTAAGCTCTGTGTCTGCCGGCCCTGTTTGCCGCGCGGCATGTTCCGGCGCATCCCGACCTGCTGCGTGCCCGGCCAGTCAGGTCCCTCTTGCCGGTACATGCCACGGTAGCTTCGGGCTAGCCCGGATTTCTCACCGGGATTCGGAATCTTGGGTCGCTCTGGCAAAGCACATTGGCCGATCGCCCGCAGAGGCATAGCTGTAGCTATGTCTCAAGGGGGACCGGTCAAGATGCAAAGCCAGAGTGCGCCAAGAACCGAATAGGACGGCCTGTTTATAAGGACGACCGGTTTGGTGCCGCCAATGTGTTGAGTTTGTCAACACAATCTGCGCTCCGTGGTCCGCCTGGTGAGAAATCCGGGGTAGGCTTCAGGCCCCGAAGATCCGCTGCCGGTCTGGTTTGGGTTCGGCCTCGGACAGCTCGGGCTGCACCCTGACGTCGAGCTTGGGCAGCGCTATCTCGATCCCATGCTCCCGCAGCGCCCGTTCCAGCGTCTTGTGCAGCTCGTGCAGCATGGTCAGGCGCTGTCCCTGGTCCCGGGTGAAGACTCGAACTTCGAAATCCAGCCGGTGCTCGCCGAAGCCCAGGAACAGGACGCTGGGTGGTGGCTCCTCCAGAACCAGCGGATGCTGCTTGGCGACCTTCATCATCACCTCTTCGGCGAGGTCGGTGTCCGAACCATGGGCAATGCCCACCTTGACCACCGCGCGCACCACCTCATTGGACAGTGTCCAGTTGGTCAGCTCCTGGGTGACCAGGATATTGTTGGGGACCACAGTCTCCTTGTTGTCCCAATCCGTGACCGTGGTGGCGCGGATACGGATTCGGGTGACCGTCCCGTTGATGGTGCCCACCGTCACGATGTCGCCGACACGCACGGGGCGTTCGAAAAGGATAATGAGGCCGGCTATGAAGCTGGCGAAAATCTCCCGCAGCCCGAAGCCCAGGCCCACGCCGACAGCCGCCGCCAGCCACTGGACCTGAGCCCAGCCGATCCCGATCAGGCGGAAAGAGGCGATGATGCCGATGGTGATGATCGCATAGCGGCTGAGGGTGGAAATCGCGTACAGCGTTCCGGGCGTCACATGGAGCCGGTCCAGCAGTCCCATTTCCAGCAACCCCGGTAGATTGCGGCCCGCCATCAGCGTCAGCAAGGCGATGACCAGCGCCCATCCCAGGTCGCCCAGGGTGACTGGGGCAAGATTCTCGACCCCGCCGTCTACGGCCCTAGAATGCCAGAGCGTGACTTCGTCGAGGATGGCCAGCGCGGGCATTACGTCGGACCAGACAAGCCAGAGGGGCACCAGGACCAGACCACCGATCAACAGGCCGACCAGTCGACGTATCTGGTCGTTCATGGAAACCAGATTGACCTCAAGAATGTTGGGCACGTCCGCCACGGCTTCCGGGGCACTCTGACCGGCGCGCTTGGCCGCCTCCAAGGCCTTGCGGCCGGCGCGCACCCGTGCGCGGGTCAGCCGACGCTGGGCGACCACCAGCCACCGTTCGAACAGGCTGTAAAGCAGCACGCCGGCACCGATCACCTGCAGCGACTCGAGAAGATCGCCTTCCAGACGCACGGCCGTATAGTAGTAACCGACAATCGCTAGGAATCCGAACAACAGCGGCAAGCCCGTGCCCACCAGGAGCAGCAGATACTTCGTATACTGCTGCCAACCGCGTTGCCCGCCTGCGGCGGGTTCAGACAGGACGCCGTACCGTGGGTGCAGCACCCGCCATGCGAACACGATTTGTGCGATGGAGAGCGCGGCAAAAGCCACTCGTCCCAAAGCGTCGCGGTGCAGCTCGTTGGGCTGGCTCTCGGTCAAGCTGATGAGGAACTCCAGGGGCAGGAGCACCACCAGCAGCCAGCCCAGGTTGCGCCAGAACAGCTCGGTCACTCGTCTGCTCCACTGGAAATGCGTTCGGGCTATGCCGTCGTCGCGGCAAACCTGCCGGAAGAAGGAGAGGAAGAACAGGATAAGGGCGACCTCTGCGAGGCCGACGGCAACGCCAGCGGTGAAGGCGGTCGGGTTCGACAGTCCGGCCAGCGACGATATGGCATAGAGAAGGAGAGGCCAGGGGAGCACATACAGCAGCACGATGAACATGGCCTGGACCGTCAGCAGATAGCTGTCATTCGCAAACCCGCCCACATTCGCGGAGATTCGTTCGGCTTGCCGGCGCAGCCCGGGCCGGCCGGCCAGCAGAATCCCGAACACCGTCAGCACCAGAGCCATGGGCAGCGAATAAGCGATGCCGCCTGCAACCAAGGCTCGACCGACTTCCTCCCAATTACGCACCGAAACCAGCCAAAGCAGCGATTCCCAGACTTCGGTAAGCCATTTCTGACCAATGGGCTGGGTGCTGGCCAGCCACAGCAGCTCCTTGTCCAGCAGGTCGGCGTAACGCTCTGCGGTGGTTAGCAGGTTCTTCTCCGCCAGCCCGAGCCCCTGCAGTTCGTCCACATGCTTGCCGTACGATTGCCAAAGCTTGCTCAGAATTTCGCGCTGGTCCTCGAGTAGCTTCGCCAGCTCTGCTTCGACTGCTTCGCGCTCCTGCTCGCTCAGGGTCGCTGTTGCGGACCCCAGCAGTTGGTCCACTCTGGTGGAGATGTCCCGCAACGAGAGTCGCTGCTGGTCGATGCTCAGCTGGCCCAGCCGCGCCTCGCCCAACTGCTGGTCCCGCTCGGCGGCACTCCTCTGATAGCGTTCGACATTCGGCAACATCTCCCGCTGGGTGCGCAGCGCTTCCCCGAGCACATTGCTCAAGCCGGCGATCTCGAGCTTCTCCCGCGCGTATTGGAAAGCCTGCTCGATCTCTCTGGAATCGAGCTTGACGCGTTCCTTGTCCCGGGTAACGTCCGCGATCTGCGCGGCCAGGCTGGAGAGGCGCGCACTAAGCCTCGCGTTCTCCACCGCCACACGGCGCACAGCGGGATGCTTGCCGATGGCTTGTCGCCGTGCTGTCTCCATGGCCTGACGAACGAGTGCCGCCTCGGTGGCCCGACGCTGGTTGACCAGTTCCTCCAGCTTTGCGAGACCGGCCTCCGCGCCGGCGAGACGACCGTTCAGGAGATCCCTGCGCGCCCGAAGCAGGTTGAGGCGGGCGCCGTGGCTGAGCAACTCCTGCTCCAGCTGCCGAACAGTGGCTGCATGGGCCTGCGTCGCCGCCTCGCTGCTTGCCATGCGGGCAGCGGTGACCGCGGGGTTCTCACCGGCCGGAGCCGGCGCCTTGGACGCCGCGGAGGTCGCCGCGATGCGCTCGTTCTCGAGCTTGATCTCGGACCGGATCTTGCCAGGCCGGGCCTGCTCCCGCGCAGTCTGCTCCACGAGCTCAGCCAGGCTGCCGCGCAGGGTGCGCACCTCGGCCTGCTGCTTGGCGGCCTCCTGCTCCAGGTCCTCCAGGGACAGTGGTAGGGTGGCCGCCGCATCCGCAGGCTTGCGGGCTGAAAGCGCGCGCAGCTGTTCCCGCAGTCTCTCCGTTTCGCTCGCCGCCGTGCGGGCGATGCGCTTGTAGGTGGCAACCTGGCCGTTCGCAGCGGCCTCGCCCTCCAAATGGCTCTTGGCCTGACGATAGTATTCCAGCGCCTTGGAGCGGATGTTTGCGTCAAGCGTCTCGTCCGCCTCCAGGTCGGCGATGCGGGCGACCACCATCTCCCGGGTTATGGAGCCCACCTGGACGGACACCCCGCCCGGTGTGATGGTCGCCGTCACCTCGTCGAGCCACTGGTCGAGGATTTCCTGAACGTCGTCGCCGCTGATGCTGGCTCTCACCTTGTCCAGGATGCCCTTGAGTTCAGGCCAGTCCTTGCGCACAGCGAGGGAGTAGCGGACCTTGTAGCCTGTCTCGCCCACCAGCGTCAGAGCCGTGTTTCCACTGCGGCGTATGTAGTAGGTGGCTGACACGGGATTGGCGATGAGGGCGTCGACGCTGCCGTCGGAGACCTTGGCGAGAGCCTGGTCCATGCTTTCGGCCGGCACCAGCACGATCTCCGGATGGTCGGCAGAAAGAAGCGATTGCCAGATGTAGCCTGACACAACCGCGACTTTCCTGCCCTTCAGGTCGGCCAGTCGGGTCACGCCGCTGCTGGTTGTCCGTGCGATGATGCTGCCGGGCAGCTCCAGATAGCCTCGCGAGAAGCTCATGTACTCCTCGCGCTCGGGCGTCCGTGCTGCTCGCGCGAGCAGGTCGGCCTCCCTGTTGCGGACCTTTTCGAGCGCATCCTCCCAGCTTTCCACGTGGATGGGGGTGAAGCGGACCCCGAGCCGTGCGCCCAGGGTATCCAGAACGTCAGCGGCAATGCCCCGATATGCACCGGACGCGTCAACGAATTCGATGGGTGCAAACGAGGGATCGGGTGCGACCCGAATCACGGGATGCCGGGCGAGCCATTCCTTCTCGGCCGCCGTAAAGGCCACGGCTGACTTCGAAGCCTCCGACTCGGCGCTGAAACCGGACAACGGTAGAGCTAGCCATGACAGCAGCGGTAGGAGCGCGACCAATCGCGTCAAGCGGCGAGAGCAGAGCATGGGTGCTTTTCGGGACAGACTTCCGGGCAGCAGGGCAGCGTAAGGCTAAACCTCCGACTCTAACGCATCGGAGAGTGGTTTTCACGGCGTCGAGGCAGGGCCCCGCACCTACCCGGCATCAGCGGGACTCAGGCTTCCGCGTCACCAGCAGCGAACTGCTGCGCATAGATCGCCCGTATCGTGTCCATGGTATCCGCCTCCGTGGGACTCTTGTCAGGGCGGTATCTCTTCACGCGGGCGAAGCGCAGCGCAAGACCGCCCGGGTAGCGAGGGCTTGCCTGGATGTCATTGAAGGCGATCTCCACGACCAGCTCCGGGCGCACGGCGGCCGTGATGCCGTCCTGTGTCGTCATGAGCGTCTGCAGATGTTCCGTTTGCCAGGCCAGCATCTTGTCGGTCATCCCCTTGAAGGTCTTGCCCAGCATCACAAAGCCGCCCGACGACGTATCGCGAGCACCGAGATGAAGGTTGCTGAGCCATCCGCTGCGGCGTCCGCTGCCCCACTCGGCAGCCAATACCACCAGGTCAAGGGTATGGCTGCGCTTCACCTTGAGCCAGTCGCTGCCGCGACTCCCCGCCTGATAGGGCGTGTCCAGTGCCTTTGCCATCACGCCTTCGTGTCCCTGGCGCAGAGATTCGCCCATGAAGCTCTGGGCTTTGTCCACCTCACGGGTAACCAGTCTCGGCACGAGTTGACCGTCGTCAACGGCATCGCCCAGGGCTTCGAATCGGGCCCTGGCCGGCAGGTCAATCAGATCCTGACCGTCCAGGTGCAAACAGTCGAAGAACAGCGCCTTCAAGGGAAGGTCTCGACGCAGCGCTTCCACATCGGCTTTTCTGCCGAAACGGCGCATGGTGTTCTGGAAAGGATGGGGCATTCCATCGGGGCGAAGCGCCAGGACCTCTCCGTCGAGGATCAGGCTGTTTGCGCGAAGATTCCGGACCGCGTCCACCACCTCGGGGACTGCTGCGGTCACTTCGTTGAGCCGACGGGTGAAGACGCGGACCGTGTCGCCGGACTTATGCACCTGTACCCGGGCGCCGTCCAGCTTGTACTCCAGCGCCGCTTCGTCAGCGAGCAGCGCCAAGGCGTCCGCCACGTCATTGGCGGATTGGGCCAGCATGGGCTGCACGGGTCTGAGGACCGTCAAGCGGAATCGGCTCAACCCGGCTACACCATGATCAAGCGCCGCTGTAGCGACGGCGCCGGGATCGTCGGCGAGCATCCAGGCTCTCCGAACGGCGGGCGCCGGGACGCCCGCCGCCTCGGCAATGGCCTCCGCCATCAGACCTTCCAATGCGCCCTGGCGAAGTTCACCCATGAGCAGCTTCACCAGGAACTCCTGCTCCACGCGGGTGGCCTGGGCCAGCAATTGCTTCAGGAGGTGCATTCGCCGAGCCGCGGAGCCGGAGCCAGTTGTCTGGGCTATCTGGTCCAGAGCCTGGTGCACATGGGCGAGGGACAGCTGGGGCGTCGGCGCCGCGGTGTCGGGCAGGCTCTGAGCTACGGTGCTCGGGCCGATGCCGATGCGACCCTGAGGAAGGTGTCCGGCGAGATAGGCGGTGCCGATGCCCAGCTCGGCCCGGGGTAACTGGCGCAGACACGCGGCCAGACACCTGGTCTTTGCCTTTCGGCTGCGTGTCTGTGCCACGTCGGCCGAGGTGTCGACGATTACCGAAAACAGCATGGGCAGATCCGTCTATGTCCGCGTTACGTCGCTCGCCATCCCCAAGGGCCAAGCTCGAAGGCTCGTAACGTGTTGTTGCAGCGGCCGTGAGGTCAGAGCCCGGCGGGTGGGCGCAGTTCCCTGAGCAGAGGCGCATTGCCATCGGTTCCCTGTTAGCATGGGCCCTTGTGACGAAATGCATCGTTACCGGGTCTCTAGCCCGGATTTCTCACCAGGCGGACCTCGGATCGCAGACTATGTTGGCAAACTCAGCACATTGGCTTCACCGAGCCCGCCTTCCTTGTGACCAGCCTGTCCTATTCGGTTCTTGGCCCACTCTGGCTATGCATCTTGACCGATCCCCCTTGAGACATAGCTACAGCTATGCCTCTGCGGGCGATCGGCCAATCTGCTTTGCCAGAGCGACCCAAAATTCCGAATCCCGGTGAGAAATCCGGGCTAGGCTTCCCGCCGCGGCCTCGCCCTCGACCCGCTTCAGGGCCGGCCGCAAGGGCTTGCCCACGCGACCGTATGGACACCTGAAAACGCCCCGCCAGGGGGCAATTCCAGGTTGAAAATCCGCGATTCAAGGCTTATCATGCGCACCAGCAATTGCGGGGTGGAGCAGTCTGGCAGCTCGTCGGGCTCATAACCCGAAGGTCGCAGGTTCAAATCCTGCCCCCGCTACCAGGTTGTCAGCGAGGCCCCGTAATCCGGGGTTTTTTTTGGCCAGGCGACCGCTACCCGAAACGCAGCGGCGCCGCCAACCACGCGCTGTTTGGCAAGGTGGGCCTCGAGCCCACTTTTTGTTTTGGGAAGCCGATGGGTCACCGGCATGAGCGACTGCAGGCGCTAATCGAGCCGTCGGTGACGGCCCTGGGTTACGAGCTTGTCGGCATCGAGTATCTGCCCGGGCGCAGGGGAGCCCTGGTGAGAGTGTATATAGACAGCCCCAACGGCATCACACTTGAGGATTGCGAGCGGGTGAGTCATCAGATCAGTGGCGTGCTGGAAGTCGAGAATCCTATCCGACAGGCATACACACTGGAAGTGTCCTCTCCGGGCGTTGAGCGGCCACTGTTTACGGCTGCGCATTTTCAGCGCTTCGCCGGAGAACGGGTGCGGGTCAAGCTGGCTGTGCCCGTGGACGGGAGGCGTAACGTGACTGGCGTACTTAAAGGCTTCACGAACGGGGAAGTCGTGGTTGTCGAAGAGGGTGCGGAGATCCGGCTGCCGCTGGAGGCGATCGGCAAGGCGCAACTGATTCCGGAGCTTGACTTTCGGAAGCGATGATGGGGCCGTGGCATGAGTAAAGAAATACTGATGGTGGTGGACGCCGTCTCGAACGAGAAAGGTGTGGGCCAGGAGATCATATTCGAGGCTATCGAAGCCGCGCTGGCGACTGCCACCAAGAAAAAGCATGGCGGCGAAATCGAGGCCCGCGTCAGCATCGACCGAGAGAGCGGAGAGTACAGCACCTTCAGGCGCTGGCAGGTGGTTCCCGACGAGGGGGACGAAGAGCTGATTGAAGACGCGGAGGAGTTCGAGTTCTCGCCCCAGCGGCACATACGGCTGTCCGAGGCCGGCAAACAGGATGCCGGACTTGCCCTGGGGGACTACATCGAGGAACCCATGGAATCCGTGTCCTTCGGGCGGATCGCCGCTCAGACGGCGAAGCAGGTCATCGTTCAGAAAGTCAGGGAAGCTGAGCGAGCACAGATCGTCGAAGCCTACCAGGACAGACAGGGGGAACTGACGTCGGGAGTGGTCAAGCGTCTGGAAAGGGGCAACGTGATTCTGGACCTGGGCGGCAACGCCGAAGCCGCCATTCTCAAAGAGGAGCTCATTCCCCGCGAAGCAGTGCGACCGGGCGACCGCCTGCGGGGCTATCTGCGAGACGTCCGTTCCGAGCCGCGCGGGCCGCAGCTGTTTATCAGCCGGACGGCACCGGAGCTGCTCATAGAGCTGTTCAAGCTTGAGGTGCCGGAAATCGGCGAGGGCCTCATCGACATCAAAGGAGCTGCCCGGGATCCAGGTTCGCGGGCGAAAATCGCCGTGCGGGCCAACGAAGCACGGATTGACCCCGTGGGAGCCTGTGTCGGCATGCGCGGCTCCAGAGTCCAGGCCGTGTCCAACGAGCTGGCCGGCGAGCGGGTCGATATCATCCTCTGGGATGAGAATCCGGCTCGATTTGTTGTCAATGCCATGTCGCCGGCGGATGTTGTGTCCATCGTCGTCGACGAGGACGCGAGGGCCATGGATGTTGCCGTGTCGGAAGAGCAGCTCTCCCAGGCCATCGGCCGCGGTGGCCAGAACGTGCGGCTCGCCAGCGAGCTGACCGGCTGGGAACTCAATGTGATGACCGAGAGCCAGGCGGAGGAGAAGAGCGAGACGGAGGCGGAGACTCTGCAGAAGGCGTTCATGGAGCAGCTCGACGTGGACGAGGAGGTGGCCTCCATTCTGGTTCAGGAGGGCTTCTCCAGCGTGGAAGAGATCGCGTACCTGCCCACGAAGGAGATGCTCGAGATCGAGGAGTTCGACGAGAGCATCGTCGAGGAGCTACGCGCACGGGCTCGGGACGTCCTGCTCACCCGGGCCATAGCCAGCGAGGAAAGTGAGGCCGAACCGGCCGACGATTTGCTGGCCGTGGAAGGCATGGAGCCGGAGCTGGCTCAAACTCTGGCGAGTCACGGTGTGACGGACAAAGAGGCACTGGCGGAACAGTCGGTCGACGAGCTGGTCGAGTTGGTGGGAATCGACCAGGAACTGGCTGCGGAGCTCATCATGGCCGCGCGCGCTTCGTGGTTCGAGAGTGAACAGGAGGGCTGAGGCAACGGGATTATGGCAATGGCTAACGTGACCGTGAAACAGTTTGCCGAAGTGCTCGGTGTTCCTGTGGAGCGCCTCCTCGCTCAGCTTACCGAGGCCGGACTGGCGAAGAAAGACGTCGCCGACCAGATCAGCGACGACGAGAAGATGCAGTTGCTCCGGCACCTCAGGCAGCGCCACGGCAAGGCAGGCGGCGAAGGGAGTGCGGCACCCAAGAAAATCTCCCTGAAGCGCAAGACGGTCAGCGAGCTGGCGTTGGAGGCTGACAAGCGCGGCCGGGTGAGCCCGACCCGCAAGACGGTCACTGTCGAAGTTCGCAAACGCCGCACCTACGTGAAGCGGGGTGCGGAGGAAATGGAGCGCGCCGTCAACGACACCGAGCGCCAACGCCGCATGGACGAGGCCAAGCAGGCTCTGCTGGACGAGGCCAAGCGGCGACAGGGCGAGATCGACGAGCGACTCCGGGTCGAGGAGGTGCAGCGCAAGGAGGAGGAAGCGCGGCGGCGCAAGGAGCAGGAAGAAGAGGCCGTTCGACGCAAAGTGGAACAGGCCCGTCTCGCCGAGGAAGCCAAACGCCAGGCGGAGGAGGAAGCCAAGCGTCAGGCGGAAGAGACCGCCAGGCGCCAGGCGGAAGAGGCAGAAGCGGCACGACGGGTTGCCGAGGAAGCTGCCAAGGCAAAGCAGGCGGCGGAGCTCGCGCCGGACAAGGTGGACCGCGCGGCCGCCAAGGAACGCAAGGCGGCCGAGAAAGCAACCAAGTACGGCCGCACCGAGCTGCACGTTGCCTCGGAGATGCGTGGCCGGCGGAAAAAACGGCCCAAAGGGCGTGGCGTGGTGGCCCCGTCCGCCGGCAAGCACGGGTTCGAGCGACCAACGGCACCCATTGTCCGCGAGGTCAGCATCCCGGAAAAAATCACCGTCGCCGAGCTGGCCCAGAAGATGTCCGTCAAGGCGACAGAGGTCATCAAGACCATGATGAATCTCGGCAGCATGGTGACCATCAACCAGGTCCTGGACCAGGAAACCGCCAGCCTGCTTGTAGAAGAAATGGGGCATCGGCCGAAGCTACTGCAGGAGGACGCCCTGGAGCAGGAAGTCCTGTACGCCGCGGATGAAGATCACGAGCAGCTCCCCCGTCCGCCCGTCGTCACCATCATGGGCCACGTGGACCATGGCAAGACCTCACTGCTCGACTTCATCCGCCGCACCAAGGTGGCTGCCGGAGAGGCCGGCGGCATCACGCAGCACATCGGCGCCTACCACGTGGAGACGAGCAAGGGCACCATCAGCTTCCTGGATACCCCGGGTCACGCCGCTTTCACCGCCATGCGGGCGCGGGGCGCGCGGGTCACCGACATCGTCGTGCTGGTGGTGGCCGCCGACGATGGCGTCATGCCCCAGACGGTGGAAGCGGTCCAGCATGCCAAGGCGGGCGAAGTACCGCTCATCATCGCAGTGAACAAGATGGACAGACCGGACGCCGACCCGGACCGGGTCAAGCAGGAGCTCAGCAACCACGAGGTTATTCCGGAGGAATGGGGGGGCGACACGATTTTCGCCAACGTCTCGGCCAAGACCGGCGAGGGCGTGGAAGAACTGCTCGATGCGATCCTGCTGCAGGCGGAGGTTCTGGAGCTCCGAGCAGCCTCCGAGGGCGCCGCCACCGGAGCCATCATCGAGTCGCGCCTGGACAAGGGACGGGGCCCCGTGGCCACCATGCTGGTGCAGGGAGGCACGCTGCGCAAGGGCGACGTGCTGCTCACCGGCCAGGAGTTCGGCAAGGTGCGGCAGATGTTCGACGAAACAGGCAGCCCGGTGGAGGAGGCGGGCCCATCGATTCCGGTCGAGGTACTGGGTCTCTCGGGTACGCCGAATGCCGGCGACGAGGCAGTGGTGGTTGCCGATGAACGCAAGGCGCGGGAAATCGCCTTGATCCGCCAGGGCAAGTATCGAGAGATGCGACTGGCGAAACAGAATGCGAAGCTCGAGGACGTCTTTTCTCAGATGGCTGAGAGCGAGGTCAGTGCAGTCTATCTGGTGCTGAAAGCCGACGTGCAAGGCTCGGTGGAGGCTCTGCGCGACGCCCTGACTCGCCTGTCGACGGACGAGGTACAGGTCAAGATCGTCGGTAGCGGCGTGGGCGGCATTAGCGAGACCGACGTCAACCTCGCCATCGCCTCAAAGGCGATTGTCATTGGCTTCAACGTCCGGGCGGACGCCACGGCGCGGCGCCTCATCGAGACCGAAGAGGTGGATATCCACTACTACAGCGTCATCTATGACGTGATCGACGAGGTGAAGAAGGCGATCAGCGGCAAGCTGGCACCGGAGGTCAAAGAGCAGATCATCGGCATGGCCGAGGTACGCGACGTCTTTCGCTCGCCGAAGTTCGGTGCCATTGCGGGATGCCTGGTGACCGAGGGTATTGTCCGTCGCCACAACCCCATACGGGTGCTGCGCGACAACGTGGTCATCTTCGAAGGGGAACTCGAGTCCCTGCGCCGTTACAAGGATGACGTGAGCGATGTCAAGTCTGGGATGGAATGCGGAATCGGCGTAAAGAACTACAACGACGTCAAAGTCGGCGACCACATCGAGGTGTACGAAACGGTTGAAGTCGCCCGTCAACTGTAGGGCGCATGCCGCGGGAATTCAGTAGAACGCAGCGGGTCGCGGACCAGATCCACCGCGAGATTGCCGACATGCTGCGGCGCGAAGTGAGTGACCCGCGGTTAGCGGCGGTAACCGTCTCCGCGGTGAAGATTTCCCGGGATCTCAGTCACGCCAAGATCTACGTTACCTTCCTGGAGCCGGACGACGGGGCGACCGCTCCCGCTATGCAAGCCCTGGGGCACGCGGCAGGCTTTCTGCGTAAGGGGCTGGCCAGGAGAATCAAGATGCGCGCGGTGCCGGAACTGCGCTTTGTCCACGATACCTCCGTGAGCCGGGGGTTACATTTGAGCGAGCTGATCGACAGGGCGGTCGAACACGACCGGCGACGGGAGCGTGCCGTAAGCGACGAGGGAGACGACTGACATGGGTCGCCGGCACCGCAGAGGCCGGAACGTGCAGGGCATTGTGCTGCTGGACAAGCCGGTGGGCCTGAGCTCGAACGAGGCCCTGCAAGCCGTCAAACGGATTTTCAACGCCCGTAAGGCCGGCCATACCGGAAGCCTGGACAAGCTGGCCAGTGGCCTGTTGCCCATCTGTCTTGGCGAGGCGACCAAGGTGTCAAGCTTTCTGCTTAACGCGGACAAGCACTATCAGGCCACTTTCAAGCTCGGGCTGAAGACGACGACGGGTGATGCCGAGGGTGAGGTCGTGCAAAGGCGCTCCAGCGACGGCATCGCCGGCAAACGCGTGGCGCAAGTGCTGTCGGACTTCGTCGGCGAAATCGAGCAGACCCCGCCCATGCATTCCGCCATCAAGTACAAAGGCAAGCCCCTCTACAAGCTGGCCCACCAGGGCATCGAGGTGGAGCGGCAGCCACGCCGAGTCACGGTTCATTCCATGGACATGCTGAGCTTCGAGGGAGACGAAGTTCAGGTAGATGTGCGTTGCTCGAAAGGCACCTACATCCGAACCCTGGCAGAGGATGTCGGAGAGGCACTAGGCTGCGGCGCTCACGTGTCCGAGTTGCGCCGACTGGGTGCCGGGCCTTACGACGGCGAGAAAACCTGGAGCCTGGAGGAACTGGCGCAGATGGCCCGGCAAGGCGAGGGGACACTGGATGCCGCGCTGCTGGCCACTGAGACCGCAGTTGAGCACTGGCCTAGCGTCCAGCTCACCGAAGATGCCGCTTTCTACGTCAGGCAGGGCCAACCCGTGATGGTGCCACACGCGCCGACTCGCGGGTGGGTGCGGCTGTCCGCCGCCAGTCGCGGCTTTCTGGGCGTCGGGGAAGTACTCGATGACGGACGCATAGCACCACGCCGGCTGCTGAACGCGGGGGAATGAGTGACCCTGTCTCGCCAGCCATGCAAACCTTACCCTTGCCGGGATAGATTATCCGGCCGCCACACCGAGCCGGCTATTGTCGGCACTGCGGTCGAAAGCTACAATTGCGCGTTGTTTTGCGACGGGATTATCGGGAGTAACAGCTCATGGCTCTGACGGCTCAGGCAAAGTCTGACGTGGTACGGGAGTATCGGCGAGGGGACAATGACACGGGTTCGGCGGAAGTACAAATCGCACTGCTTTCCGCCGAAATAAATCACCTATCCAACCACTTCAGGACACATATCCACGACCACCATTCCCGGCAAGGTCTGCTGAAGAAAGTCAGCCGCCGCCGCAAGCTGCTCGATTACCTGAAGAAGAAGGATGTTATGAGGTACCGGGACCTGATCGGCCGTCTGGGCCTGCGTCGCTAGGCTGCAGTCGAGGGACCGCCGTCGCGCAACGCAGGCGGTTGCCAGGAGCCTATCGCCCACCTGACTAGGAAAGCACATGACCCCCATGAAAAAGACCCTCCAGTACGGTAAACACACCTTGAGCCTCGAAACCGGCGAGTTGGCCCGCCAGGCCACCGGTGCCGTTATGGCGACTCTAGGCGATACTTCCGTGCTGGTCACCGTTGTCGGCGCGCGGAATGCAACGCCCGGCCGCGACTTCTTCCCGATGACTGTCGATTATCAGGAACGCACCTATGCCGCCGGCAAGATCCCCGGAGGGTTCTTCCGCCGCGAGGGCAGGCCGAGTGAAAAGGAGGTCCTGACATCCAGATTGATGGACCGTCCCTTGCGCCCCCTGTTTCCCAAGGGCTTCACCAACGAGGTTCAGATAATCGCGACCGTCATGTCCCTGGACCCGGAGATTGATCCCGACATCCCCGCGCTCATCGGTGCATCAGCGGCCGTTGCCATCTCCGGACTGCCCTTCAGCGGACCCATCGGTGCGGCTCGCGTGGGCTACCGAGACGGCCAGTTTCTCCTCAATCCCGATTTGAGCGAAGTCGCCACCTCTGAGCTTGATCTGGTCGTCGCGGGCACGGACCACGCGGTCCTCATGGTGGAATCCGAAGCGCGCGAGCTTCCCGAACAGGTCATGCTGGATGCCGTTATGTACGGACACGAGCAGAGCCGTTCGGTCATCAAGCTGATCAACGAGATGGTTGCAGAGGTCGGCAAAGCTCGCTGGGACTGGCAGGCGCCGGAGGGCGACCCCGATCTGGTGGAGACGGTTGCGGGGGCAGCGACGGACAAGTTGCGTGAGGCTTACCAGATACCGGAGAAGCTGGCCCGCTATGAGCGCTTGAATGAGGTCCGGCAAGGCGTTGTCGAAGCGCTGAGCGCCTCAGACGCTGAGGGAAGCGAGCCTCGCTGGAGTGCCGAAACGCTCTCGTCCGCCGTCGAGAAGCAGGAGAAAGAGCTGGTCCGCGGTCAGATTCTGTCCGGGCAGGCGCGAATCGATGGCCGGGACACCCGCACGGTTCGCCCCATTACGGTTCGGGTCGGGGTACTACCCCGCACCCACGGCTCCGCTCTGTTCACACGCGGAGAGACACAGGCGCTGGTCACGACCACCCTCGGCACGGGACGCGACGCGCAGATTATCGACGCCATCGAGGGAGAGCGGCGTGAGCCCTTCATGCTCCATTACAACTTTCCGCCCTACTGCGTGAACGAGACCGGCAGGGTGGGCTCTCCGAAACGGCGGGAGATAGGCCATGGCCGCCTGGCGAAACGCGGCATTCAGGCGGTGATGCCCAACATGGACGATTTTCCCTACGTCGTGAGGATAGTTTCCGAGATCACCGAATCCAACGGCTCGAGCTCCATGGCCTCCGTGTGCGGCACCAGCCTGTCGCTGATGGATGCCGGTGTGCCGATCAAAGCGCCGGTGGCCGGTATCGCCATGGGTTTGATAAAGGAGGGCAGTGAGTTCGTCGTTCTCTCCGACATCATGGGTGACGAGGACCACCTGGGAGACATGGACTTCAAGGTCGCGGGCACTCGGGATGGGGTAACCGCGCTGCAGATGGACATCAAGATCGATGGGATCACGCGGGAGATCATGGAGACAGCCCTGTCGCAGGCCAGCGAGGGGCGACTGCACATCCTCGATGAAATGGGCAAGGTCATCGAGCAGTCCCGGGACGAGATGTCCGCGTATGCGCCGCGCATCATCAGCTTCAAGATCAACCCCGAGAAAATCCGCGACGTGATCGGCAAGGGAGGCGCAACTATCCGCGCCCTGACTGAGGAGACCGGCGCCACTATCGACATCACCGATGACGGAACCGTCAAGATCGCCTCTGTGGACAGCGCCGCGGGAGAAGAGGCGCGCCGCCGCGTGCAACAGCTGACTGCCGACGTGGAGGTCGGCATGGTGTACGAAGGCAAGGTGGCCAAGCTGATGGATTTCGGTGCGTTCGTCACCATCCTGCCTGGCAAAGACGGCCTTGTGCACATTTCGCAGATCTCCCACGAGCGGGTACAGAACGTCAGCGACCAGCTTAGGGAAGGCGACAGCGTAAAGGTCAAGGTGCTGGAGGTGGACAAGCAGGGCCGTATCCGTCTGAGCATGAAGGCCGTCGAGGCGGAGGCCGTCAGTTAGCCGCCTGGGGGTTTCGCAAGCCTTCCCGTCTTCACTGCCAGCCAGATTCGAGACGGAAGAAGGGGCCGCAAGGCCCCTTTTCTATTCCAGATACGCCATGTGGGCTCAAGTCATTACCCGCGGATTTCCATGGATCGCCATCGCGCTCTCAGCCGTGGCCGCGTATCTCCCGCAAATCTTCGTTCCGCTGAAGCCGGCCATCGTGCCCCTCCTGGGCCTGGTCATGTTCGGCATGGGCATGACCCTCACCTTCGAGAGCTTCAGGCGTGTGCTGCGCATCCCTGGGGTGGTAGCCCTGGGGGTGGGGCTTCAATTCCTTGTCATGCCTCTGGCGGCCTGGCTCATCGCCGTAGCCCTGCGCCTTCCCCCGCAACTCATGGCAGGCCTGGTGCTCGTGGGGGCCTGTCCGGGGGGAACCGCTTCCAACGTGGTTTGTTATCTGAGCAAGGGGAACGTGGCCTTGTCCATCACCCTGACCGCGGTTTCCACCGTGGTGGCGGTGTTCATGACACCCGTGCTCACCTGGCTGTACGTGGGTCAGACGGTCCCGGTTCCCGTGGGTCAGATGCTGCTCAGCATCCTCAAGATCGTCGTGGTGCCCGTCACGCTGGGTGTCCTCGTGAACACCTGGCTGGGACCCCGACTTCATGGCTTCCGGGATGTGTTTCCAGCCCTGTCCGTGTTGGCTATCGTGCTGATTATCGCCATCATCGTAGCCGTCAATGAACCCCAGCTGCAGCGTC
This sequence comes from Gammaproteobacteria bacterium, assembly GCA_030066245.1. GTDB lineage: Bacteria > Pseudomonadota > Gammaproteobacteria > JAABTG01 > JAABTG01 > JASJBY01. The sequence continues at coordinate 2,592 of JASJBY010000007.1, read as the reverse complement.
TCGTCCTTCCGGTCATCGCCTCGGTGATGCTGCACAACCTGCTGGGCCTCGGCACCGGCTATTGGCTGCCCCGCTGGCTCGGACAGGATAAGACCACCTGTCGCACCCTGGCCATCGAAGTGGGCATGCAGAACTCGGGCCTTGGGGTCGCCCTGGCCATGAAATACTTTTCAGCCGCCGCCGCGCTCCCCGGAGCCGTTTTCAGCATCTGGCACAATCTTTCGGGAGCCGCGCTGGCCGCGTACTGGGGGAGGAGACGTGAATCGTGAGACGTGATTCGTGGATCGTGATTTGTGATTCGGCAGGAGGGTCGTTCGGGGTTGGCCGCAGCTTCAAGCCTGTCTGTTGTGACACCGCATTGACATCCACACGAGTCAAGTCACGCTTTGCTCGACCCTCGCCTTCGAGCGCTCAAGGCCGCAACCAAGACCGTCTTCGTGCGCATCGACACTTTAATTCCCATGCTAGTTCGAACTATCCCGATGGTCTGGGCAGCGTTGGACAAGTGGACAGGTTCCCACCCACTCGACCTGATTTAAGCAGCACTGGCCCGTGTCATGACTATCCTTGGAATGTATGGCAGGGTGCATAGCATTCAGAAAACGACCCTCGATCTGCCCGAGGACCTTAAGGGCAAGATCTCACGCCTTGCGAGCACTCGGGGAATCAGCGAGGCACAGTTGATTCGGGACGCGTTGTCGAGAATGGTTGAAACGGTGCAGTCCACATCCCGCGCCGTTTCGGCGAAGGCGTCGAAGTCCGCGAAATGAAAGGTTTCCATGGCCACCTCCCGTGGCTGTGGAGTTTTTGCCAAAATTGCCTACCATGGCGCCAGGTCGTCCGCCACCATACCGAGTGGAAGACTGCAAAGCGTACCCCTTGGTGGTGCATCTGCACGCGCGTTCCTGGCTCGGTAGCCGTGGTCTGCGCCTTCTCCAACAGATGGCCGAGAGTCGCCAGAGCACTTCGGGGTAGAAGCCAGCTGAAGCAGGTCGCAGGGCGAAAGCCACTTTGGGCGGCTCACAAAATGAAAGCGTCCGGCTTTGCCAGAGCATGGTTGCCAGGCGTTCTGAAGCGATCAAAACTACCGAAACAGAATACCGAGGTTCAACACTGGTAAACCGTCCGTAAGCCAGCCACTCAGAAGGAAGTAAGAAAAATGATTCAAATCCAGTTCACGCAATTCGTTGGTACCGAAAAGGATCTCCTCTCCGAGCCATCTGCGGTCGCGCAACTCTCGCATCAGGATGGGCGCTTTCTGATCGTCAACGATACCAGCCCGGAGAAGGCACTGTTCGTCGCAGAGGTGGGAGATGACGGCAAGCTGCATTCCCGGAAGCTGGATTTTCCCGAAAGCCCCGAGCTGGATGACCTGGAAGGGGTGGTCCAGCTGGACGATTGGCTTTACGTCATTACATCCCACAGCGCAGACGATGATGAAGACGCGAACAGTGCCAGACGGATTGCGCGCTTCCAGCTCAGCGGAGACCGGGTGTCCCACTTGGAGGATGCGCGGGGAGCCGACCACCTTAAGAAGCGGGCCAAGCAAGCTCTGGAGGCTAAGCATCCTCAATTGGACGACAAGGATTTCGCCGATGAGGAGTTCAACATCGAGGGCTTTGCCAATCAGGGCAATGAGTTTCTGATCGGCCTGCGCAGCCCTCTCCTGGATGAGAAGGCTCTGGTGGTCAAAACATACGGTTTACGGCAAGCCTACGGCGAGGAAGCGGCCAAATATGGCGTGTTCGCCAGTTGTGTGCCCCTGGATCTGAAGAACGGCGGAATTCGTGCCCTTTCCCATGTTCCTGATCTAGACGACTATCTATTAGTCAGTGGCAAGAGTGTCTCCGGACAGGAAGAATTCGACTGCGAGCTGGCTACGACTCCCTCCAAATCGAAGTTCCTTCTCTGGTTTTGGGACGGACAGGATCGCTGCACGCAGGTCGCATGCTTCGACATGGAACAAGATGGCGTGAAAGTCCAACCGGAAGGCGTCAGCCCCGCCACCGTCGATGGTCGGCAGACCATTTGCATCGTCAGTGATGACGGTGACGAGAAGGAGGAAAGACCGGGACGGTATTCCCTCCTGTCCGAGACACAGTATGAGGAATTGAAGGCGCTTCTCCGTTAGTCCGGGAAATCCGCGTCAGCCGGTTCGCGGGGCACGCTAATAGGTGACCCCGTGCTCCGTGTTTACTGTTTTGGTGCGCGCGACTCTCGTATCGCTTCGAGTATATCTGGTGTTCTTGCGGAAGTCTTGATGCCCGGCATATCGAAAGGAGAGGCGGGTAATTGTTTCGGTGCCAGACCAAATGTTGCACCGTCGCGTCGGCGAATAAGGACTTCGCCGCGCCGTGCCTCGTCTAGCAACTTAGCAAGTTGCTGTCTGGCTTCTGAGTAGGTGTAAATCCTCATGCTTTACTCCAGTATGCGGATACCGGCCTTTTTTCCCGCTTTCTTCATGCCGAATACAAGGACTAGAAATGGGCAGAGGCGGCGCGGCTTGATGCCAGTCCCCCGGTTGCTCATGCGGACCTTTGTTGGGCACGCTTCGCTTTGCCCAACCTACGCTAGAAGCAAGACCTCAAGGTA
>JASJBY010000073.1 GCA_030066245.1 Gammaproteobacteria bacterium | reverse complement strand
CCTGTGCCGCCGGTGTAGTCGCCGCTCTCGAAGTCATCCTCAGCCGTGGCCAGGGTTCCCTTCCAGCCCTGCACTGACTCGGCGTTGAAGGCCGCTCTCGACTCGACGACGCCCGTTGCAAACTCGAGATCCCAGTTCCCGCCCAGGGATGCATGTCCGGTGAGGTCCACGGACGCCGCCACATCAGCACCCGTGAGCGCGCCCACACTCTGCACAAGGGCCTTCCCCTCTTGCGTGCCGGCCACGTCGCAAGCGTAGAAGAGGATGTCAGCGGCATCGGTCAGGGCCCCACCCCAGGCCGCGACTTCCTCGGCGTTCATCGCCAGAGTCGCTTCACTGAGCCAGGTGCCACCGAGCTGGATGCCACCCTCGGTACCGTGAGAAATGAGGTGGATCGCGTCAATACCCTGGTGCCCGGCCAACGCCTCGGAGATCTGGTCTATGCCATCGCTGTCCCTGTCAAGCAGCACTACCTGAAAGTCACGACCGTCGTCACGGCCCAGCAACTCAGTCACGAGTTGCCCGTGTTCCGCCACCTCGGAGTCCACGAACAAGAACTCGTGGGTCGGGACATGTTGGGTGGCGGAGGGCGCATCCTTGTCAGGATGGAGAAGCGCCAGACCCGTCAGATCAACGGGTAGCGGCAGGTCGGTGGCGACATCGGAGCCCATGTCGCCAGCCGACGGCGCGGCGGTGGCCGCTTCGGACAGCGCACCGAAGGCCGCGGAGGCCTTGAGCTCGTCGGGTAGCCGCTCGTCCAGCTCGTTACCGTGCAGCGCGTCGCCCACGGCTGCGCTCAGGGGATCGGCCGAGAGTAGGATCCGGGGCTCCAGGGTCTCGAACACGTAGTCGTGTCTTGCCGAGGACCGGGCCCTTCGTCTGCCTGCCGAATCATGTCTGGACGCCATCGGCCGTACCCCAGAAGCGAGTAAAGCGCAGCACCGCTTCAGCGTCCTGCTGACCGGTTTTTCGACGCGCACGCGCGACGCACTGAGCCGGGGCTCTCCGTATGCCAGGAATAGCGGCGAAGCTGGATAGCGCCTTAAGCCACGGGCCAGGAGAATGCTGAAGCTGTGAGTTGGGTCACAGAGCGGTCCGTCAGAGGTACCCCACCGGGAATCAGCGCGGGGTTTTGTCCCGCGTCTATGGGAGAGTGACGAGCCTTCCTACCGCGGCACTGCCTACCTCTGCGCAGTCAGCACGGCCGGGCAGTCTATGGGTTCCGGTCTCAGGCCGACCACGATCCCATCGATGATCTCCCGCAAGGCCTGGTCGCTGATCTCGCCGGAGGCGGGTATCAGGTCGAGCCACCAGCTGGCGCGGGACTTGGTGTGCTCCGTCATGACGGTCTCGACACCCAGGATAGAGAACTTCTCATGGCGAAGCTCAGCCAGCTTCCTTTTCGTGTAGTAGCCCAGGGAGATGCGCCAGCCGCGTCCTTTGCGCCGCATGATCTGCATGTCCCGGATACCCTGTTCCCTGAGCTGAGCCGCCAGCTCGCGGACGGCCTGACGATTGTCCCGATCAGGCGTCTCTACACTGAAGCCGGCCTGAACCTGCTCGCTGGTTTCGCGTCGGCTGACCCGGAAGCCGTTGTCGTCCAGCAGCACCGAAAGCTGATCCGCCAGATCGGCGCTCTGCAACGGGCCGATGGCGTGACAACGGTGTCCACCGGAGGGCGACAACCCGGCCAGGGCGTGCTCCGGCTCGGCCTCCGTTTCCACCGGCATCTCCAGGGCGGTGTCTGGGTCGGGTTCCGGCACGACCGCCTCGGTGTGCACACCGGCCTCGCCGGCCATGGGTTCCGGCTCGGCCAGTCCGGATGGCTCGACAGTCTCCGGTGGAAACTCCACTCCAGGTCGCTGCTGCGCTTCGCCCCGGGCCGCCAGAGCCGGCGCCGGTGCCTCCACGTCTTCGTCGGGGTGGGTTGATCCGGTTTCCGCGGGCATCGAATTCTGCTGTACTACTGCGGGGGAGGGGGCCGAGCCCGGCAGGAATCGCACCACGCACTTCTGGCCGGCCGGCAGGCGGTAGTCGGGGTTGGGCAGCTCCAGACGTACGCCGAAGGTGCCGCTCGCCGCATTTCCCATCCAGTCCACCACTTTCACGCTGGCCTCGTGGGGGCGCTTCAGGATGGTCTCAGGCACCACTTCGCCCACCATGCCCACCTGGATCTTGCCGAAGAACTCCATTGGGACGATGGCTTCCACATTCAGCGGATCAAGCTGGGCGAGCCGCAGTATGGGCTGGTCCTCCACATACTCGCCCGCGGACTTGTAGCGCTCCAGCACAACCCCGCTGAGCGGGCTGCGCACGGTTTTCTGGCGCAGAACTTCCTCGGCCTTGTGCAGTTCCAGCTGGCGGAGCTTCTTCACGTCCCGCGCCTGCCGAAGTTTCCACTGCGACAGGGCGGCGTCGCGCTCGGCCCGGTCCTTGTCATGGAAAGAGGCCACCTTCTTGGTGTAGAGCGAGTCCAGTCGCGCCTTCTCCCGTTCTGCAAAGGCCAGATTGATCTTGCCCAGATGGACCTCGCTGTTCATGGTCGCCCGCACCCGGGAGAGCTCGAGCGAAGCCCGCTCGACGCCCGAGTCCAGAGCCGCAACGACCTGCCCTTGTTCGACCCGGTCGCTGCGGTCCAAGTGCACCACCTCCAACACCCCGGGCACCGGACTGGCAACGTCCGCCATCTTGAAAGGCGTGATGACACAGTCGAATCGCGGCAACTCCACCGGCCAGGCGGCACCGGACCAGCACAACGCCAGTGCCAGCAGCGGGGCGAGTCGGCTCGGCGGTGCGGGCCTGCGCACGAGAAAGGGTTCATCCGGGGAGCGGTTCACTGATACAGATTCCTGCGAAGCGAGCGGTATCTCATCCGGTTTACTCGGCAACGGGCGGGCTTTCTGTAGCCGCCCGGCAGCGGCTATGGGGTCAGCCGGCTGGAAATGGGACGACCGCCACGAAACCCGCGGCTCAGAGCTGCAGGCGGGCCAGAAACAGCTGCCGGAGTCCCCGATACCATTGACTGGCCAACGGCTCCGCGCCGTGGCTGAAACGGACGTGCACGCGGCTCGCCAGGTAACCGCCGACTGGCCGGGGAGGGAGCTCGATGTCCAGCTGGAATACGCTTTCCATGGCTCTAAGCCCCTCCGCGTCCCGGGCATCCACGGCGATGGTTCCGCCCCCCTGGCTGCCCAGGACGCGGCTCGGCAGCTGGTCAGTGGCCGACGGCACCTGGTTCCCCAGCTGCGCCGCAATGGTCTCTCCCGGCCGGTTCGCAAACCTGACCTCCACCGCCTCTGTGTGGCGGCGCACCATGTCCACCGCGGTCTGAGGCAGCACCACCCGGGCAGCCACCGAGGACAGGTCGGTGACGTAGCCGAGCGGATCACCCTTGCGTACGAAACGCCCGGGAAGATCACGGGCCGTCGCCACCATGAAAGTACCCTCCGCCGGACTGTGCACCGTCAGCTGGTCGAAACGCTCCCGCGCCTCAGCCAGCTCAGCCCGGGCGTCGGCCAGGTCGTGCTTGAGGATCTCCGCCTGCACCGGGTCGGTAACCAGCACCGCGGAGTGGCGAGCCTCCAGCTCGCGGAGCCGCCATTCCAGCACCGCGACCCGTGCGCTCAGCAAGGGATCCTCCAGCTCGAACAGCGGATCCCCATGACCTACCCGCTGACCATCCGAGCGCAGCAGCCGGACGATGAAGCCGTCCGTTCCAGCCCGGATCAGCGCGCGCTCCGGCACCCGAATGATCCCCTCCGCGCGGGTCCAGGATGCCACCGGCAGCAGCGAGACCACCACGATGACCGCCGCGAGCACGCCGCCGACGAGCCCCAGGGCCCGCGTCCTTTTGCCCTGGAGGGCCGGATCGAAAACCAGGTAGCGCAGCTGCCGCGTGAGGGGGTACAGGATCTGCACGGCCAGGGCCCAGATGGCCAGCACGACGCCGATGACGAACAGCTTGCCGGCGACCAATAGCGCGATGGCGAAGCTGATGATCAGACGGTAGATGAAGGCCGCGATGCCATAGCTCACGAACCATGCTCGCTCGCCGCGGGCGGTCACCGGGGAGGGCGCATCACGCAGGCCGAACAGATAGCGCTTGCTCAAGTATCCCAGATACTGGTTGGCGCGGGGTCCGAGGTTGGGGATCTCGATCAGATCCGCAAGCACATAGTAGCCGTCGAAACGCAGCAACGGGTTGCCGTTGAACAGCACGGTGGAGACCCCGCCGATGAGCATGACGTTGAAGGCCATGTCCTTGAGCAACCCGGGCTGCACGCTGAGCCAGATGAACAGGGCGACGGCACTGAGGAACAGCTCCACCATGATGCCGGCCGCACCCACCACCACACGGCGGCGCTTCTCACGGAAGGCATGGGCAGCCGAGGCGTCCACGTAGGGAATGGGCATCAGCACCAGCAGCATGACGCCCATCTCGTGAACCTCGCCGCCCCAGACCTTCGCGGCAAAGGCGTGTCCGAACTCATGCAAGGCCTTGACCAGGGGATATAGCAGGGCCAGGAGCAGCAGGTTGGACGGATCCGTGGCGCGGGCGGACCAGTGCGCGCTCAGCGCGGGCCAGTGGGCGACACCCTGACCCGCCGCGGCTACCACCAGGGCGCTCCACAGTAGCAGACCCAGCGGACTGAAGGCAGCACGCACCGACGGCAAGAGCCGGTCGAGAAAACGGTCCGGATCCCAAAACGCAAATCGGACCGCAAGCGGGCGCATCAGGCGCTGCTGCCAGACCTGGCGCCTGATCTTGTCTCCGCGAGTCAGCAGCTCAGCGGTGTCCGGGGAAGCATCCGATTGCAGCAGGTCGGCGGCGTGGAGCTTGGCCAGGAGTTGCACGACATCCCCCTGACTGGGACCGTCTTCGCCGGGCCGGCTGCTCAGCGCCTCCCATATCTCCTGCAGGGTTCGCCTGCCGTCCAGCAGCGCGACCACCTGCTGGGTATTCTCGCTCAGCCGGTAGTATCGCGTGGAGGCGCGGTCCTGGAGCACGTACCAGGGCTCGCCACGGTAATGGTGGCAGTGGACGGCAGCGTGGGCCCGCAGGCGCGGCTTCAGCTCGGCGACCCGATACCAGAGGGGGTGTGTCAGGGAGTCGGACATGGGACTGTCATCAGGGCCACCACGACCAGAGCCACAGCTGCAGCCAGCCCACCAGACGGCGGGTCCAGATCCAAATCAGCCGGCGCTCGCCGGCCACCACCTTGCCGATCCCCTGCATTCCGGGCCGCAGGACGTCGGCCGCCCCTTCCAGTCGCGCTTCGGCCCGGAACGCGGCGAGCCCCTGGTCGGTTTGGGATACCGTAGAGACTTTTTCCAGGACCATTGGGAAACGCTCGCCGGGAAGCGCCGACAAGGCCAGGTGACCGCGCTGGCCGGCTGTCAGATCCGCCACATCCCGCTCGTCCACCTGAAGCACCACCCGGTAAGCATCCAGGGGCGCGACCTGGAACAGCACATCGCCCCGCTCCACCGGCGTGCCGAGCGCCCGACTCAGGTCGCCCGAGATCACGATGCCGCCAAAGGGCGCCACCAGCCGGGTGCGGGCAAGCTGCTCGTCCAGCAGCGCCATCTGAGCCTCCGCCTGGGAAACCTGTGCGCTGAGAATGCGGGCCTGGGCATGGTCGAGCTCCGCAAGTGCCTTTCGAAACTGCTTGCGAAGCTCCTCTCGCTCGCTGGTCCATTTGCGGTGCTCCAGCCTGAGGTCCTTGTCGTCCAGCTCGGCCAGGAGATCGCCCGCCTGGACCGTCTCGCCGGCGCGCACATGAGCCGAAGCGATGAAGCCGTCGTAAGGGGCGACGACAGCCCGCTGCACCAGACCTTCCAGCGCGGCCGGGGCGGTCACCCGGTACTCGCCGACGGCGAAGGCGAGAAACAGACCCAGCCCAACCGCCAACGCTGTCCCGAGCTTGAGACGCAGCTCGCGTGGCCCGGTGATGCGTTGCAGGGAGGACTTGAGAAGCCGCCACAGCTTTGCCATAGCCGGGCGATCCTGCTGTCGCTTCATTTCGAGGATGGGGCCGAGCAAGGCCGCCACCGCCTCGCAGATACTGATATCCGCCGCCTCGAAGGGTCGCGCCGAGGCACGCTCCAGGGTAACGACCCCCACTGGCTGTTGGTGGTCAAGGAGCGGAACCGAGCAGACGGCCTCCCCACCTTCCTGCTCCGCCAGTCGCTCATGGGCCGGGCTCGGCGGGGCCCGCTCTGGATGGGTGGCGGGCTGGATAACGGTGGCGCCGAACACCAGCGCCTCGTTCATCGCGGACTCGATGGCGCTTATCAGATTGGCGCGGTGCTCGAACCGCGCACTGTGGGAGATGGCCTGTACGCGCACCCGGCCCGCGCGTCCGAAGCCGAGACTCACTCGCTCGCAGGCCAGCCGATGGGCCAGCTCGGTCGCCGCCACCATCGCCGCGTCTGAGAAGCGCCCCTGCTTCAGACCCGCCACCATGACTTCGAACACCAGTGCCGGCGCCTCTGACTGGGCTGCGGCGCCGCCCCGGAGCAACAGCTCGAGCCAGGCCGCGCCCCACTGCAGCAGCTGCAAGACCGCACCCTGCTGCTCCCCGGGCAGCGCCTCCGTGTCCACGGCAACCGCACCGAACGGCTCTCCGTCGCGACGCAGGGGACAGGCAAGATAGAGCCCCGCAGCAGACTGTTCCCCCGTCCGGGGTTTCGCCCCCTGCACCACCGGAGATTTTTCTGTCCAGGCCAGGCGGGCAGCCTTGAGCAGCTCCGGCTCCACGCGCTGCTGCTCGGGCCAGCACACCGTTGCCTCGAAATCCTCCCCCGCGCCCACGTCGAACGCTGCCGCGCCCGATCGCACGTTGGGTATCATCTGGCATTGGAGCGCAAGCCAGGACTGTGCAAGCGTGTCGAGCATCAAGCGGTGCTCATGGTTCTTGGTCGCGCAGGCCCCACCCGCTGGCCGACGGTTGAGGCTCCTGCAAGTATCCTGCGGGAACCTTATTTGTTGTCCTGGCCCGTCGCAGCCGAGCGCTCGACGGACTACTGGATGTCCCTGTGTCGGCAGGCCGGACCGCGGCCTGAAGCCCGCGAACCACGGCGCACCGCGGGCGAACTGTTCGTGGCACGCCGGCCGTCAGAGCCGCTTGCGGGTGCTGCCGGCCGGCGGGCGGCAGTGGGGCTCAGAGGAGGGGATGAGAAGCGCTGGCTCAGTGCTCGGGGGCTGGTAGACCGTAGCCCGTGAAGATTTCAGCGACACGACCCGACGCGACCATATCCGCCAGCGCTTTCTGCAGGGCCGGGTACCGGGCTGAATGAGACGATCGCCGGGACATGCCGTAGTAGTTGCCGATCCGCTGCCGATGGCGGTAGTCAGCGTAGGCGTAGTCGCGAAAACCGTACCCGGCGAGGGCGCTCTCGATAGCCGTCTGGTCCAGGATGGCCACCGTGTCGAAGCGTCCGCCGATGAACATCCTCGCCAGCACGAAGTCGTCTCCGCCCGTGACGCGCTTGTCGATGGCACTGTCCTTGTCGAATCGAGGGAAATAGGCGGTCTTGCGTTTCACCCCGACCGAGACCTCGTGCAGATCTTCGTAACGCCGGATACTGCGCTCCCGGCCCTTTTTGACCAGGAAGAGAATATCCTTCTGCTGGACGGCGATGGGGCCCAGGTAGGCGACAAAAGCTTCCCTTTGCTCGTTGCGAATGGTCCGCGGGACGATATCCACGTCCCCGGACTCCAGACCGTGCAGGCTCCGGGAGAATGGGGCGAGGCGCCAGTTGACTCGGTAGCCGACCTTCGCGGCCGCCTCTTCCATGATCTCTTTCAGCGGACCTGAAAAGCGCTGTCCTTCGACGACCATCTCGGGGGGGCGGTGGCGGAAGTCGGCCATCAGCTCAGCATCCTGGGCCTGAACCGCACTCCAGGAAATGGCCGCCCCCAGAAGCAATGCCGAAAACCATGAGGCGCCGAGAGCATGCGACATGGAGAGCCCCCTATTCTTCTGTTCTAACGGTCTGTCTCAGAGTTAAGCTGGTTTACCGCCCGGCCGGGGTTTCGGCGGGAATCGCGCAAGGCGACTGGTGGAGGCCCGGGGTCTGCCACGAAACTGGCCGAAACTCGGAGCCTGGAGCGAATCCCACCGAAACCCTTGCCACCCGTAATTCACCGCATTCGCGTGACACTAAGCTAGTCTCCGCGCCGCCCTCGCGGCGGTCAAGCCCCCGGGTGCCGCGCAGGGAGCCAGCGAACGAATCGAGGATTGTTGCTTTCCGGCCGACGCGCTCCGCCCTTGTCCAGCATGGTATTCTTCGCCACGTGCCCGCCAGCAACCGAAAAGATGTGGTGCCTGCCAGACCCCACGCCGCCGCAGGCCGGCATTCGCCGCCCCGTTTGCGTTCCGGACCGTCCCCGGCATGGCTGTAGACGCACGCCGGTGAGGCCGCGGAGAGCCATGGGCATGGGGCCGAGGACCGGGGCATCGCCGGGACAGGCCGGCAAGGCGGGCGCCCTGGCGATCCTGCTGGCTCTGCCGTGCACCGGTATCGGGGCATCGTCCAACAACGCGGAAGCCGCTACCATCCGGCTCGTGGCCGCCGCGAACACGGCGGACACGGCAGTCTCAGAGGTTATTCTAGGCAAGGCCTATGCCCGCCTGGGATATCGACTCGAGGTCGCCAGATATCCGGCCGAGCGGGCCCTCAGGCTTGCCGACGCGGGACGCGCCGACGGGGACGTGCAACGGATTGACGGCCTCGCCAGCCACTATCCCAACCTGCTGCAGCTAAAGCCGGCGATCAACTATATCGAAGGCAGCGCGTTCACGGCCGACAGGGCAATTTCCATCGAGGGGTGGGAAAGCCTGCGGCCCTACCGCATCGGCTTTATCCGCGGCATCAAGTTCGCCGAGCTCAACACCGTGGGAATGGACCGCCACCCCGTAGGCGACTACCAGGCATTGTTCAAAATGCTCATCAAGGGCCGCTTCGACCTGGGCGTGTCGCCTCGTCTCAACGGCCTCTATCAGCTCAAACAACTCGGTCTGGAAGGAGTTACCCCCCTGGATCCGCCCCTGGCGCGCTTTGACCTCTACCATTACCTGCATCGCAGCCATGCACAGCTGGCACCGAAGCTGGAGGCCGTCTTCCGGGAGATGCAAGCCAGCGGCGAGCTCACCGCCATTCGCGAAGCCGTTGTCAGCCGGCTCCTGGGGCACGCCGAGCAGGGATTGCCTGCCTGCGGCGGCGAGGATACCTGTATGGAGTCGGCTGGCGGAAAGCTCGACGCCATTCCGGCGCGCCCCCGGCCGTGAATCCGTTTCGTTCCCTGACCCTCAAGCTGCTGGCGGTGGTCGTACCGTTGGTCAGCCTCGCCGTCATATCGTTGTTTGCGATTCTCGAGTTCCGGGACTACAGCGCCCGCCTGGACGCCAAGGAGCGGCAAGTAAAGCGCCTGGCGACCGTGGCCGCCGCCGCCCTCGCCCAGCCGGTGTGGGAATACGACACCGACCGAATCCGGGAGATACTCAGCGATCTGGAGCGGGACCCCAATCTGCTCTTCGTGGAAGTCCTCGATTCCGAGTCAGCCGTGCTGGCCGCTCTCGGTGATCCGCAAGACCCTCGCGTGGAAGCCCGTCTGAGCACTGAGGCGGCGATCGTTCATCAGGGCGGTGATGAGAACGAGCCTTTGGGCCGGGTGCGGGTCGGATTCCACCTGGACGAGCTGATACGGCACCTGAAAGGGCGCCTGATGGTGGATTCGGTGGTGCTGGTCGGCCTCATCGTCACCCTGGTCACCCTGATCGTTCTGGTCGCCCATCGGATGATCGGACGTCCCCTGGGCGCACTCAGCCGCTCCATCGAACGCATGAAGCTGCACCAGGTGCGCGAGGCCGTCGAGTGGTCCAGCTCGGACGAGCTGGGCCGGGTCATTCGCGCCTACAACGAGCTTCAGAACAGCCAGGCCGAGGCTGAAGCAGCTCTCAAACGTTACAGCGGCGAGCTGGAACAGCGGGTCGCCAGCCGCACGGCCGAACTGGCCCAAGCCAAGGAAGAGGCCGATGCCGCCAACAAGGCCAAGTCGGATTTCCTGGCCAACATGAGCCATGAGATCCGCACGCCCATGAACGCCATCATCGGGCTTTCGCATCTTGCCCTCACCACGGAACTGACCTTTCGCCAGCGTGACTACCTGGCCAAGATCGAGAACTCCGCCAAGGCCCTGCTCGGCATCATCAATGACATTCTGGATTTCTCCAAGATCGAGGCCGGCAAGCTGGACATGGAAGCCGTTTCCTTCGACCTCTATGCCGACGTTCTCGAGAATCTCTCCAACGTCATCGGACTGAAGGCCAGCGAAAAGAGGCTGGAGCTCCTGTTCGACTTCGAAACCGACCTGCCGTCCGCGCTGGTGGGCGATCCGCTACGGCTCGGGCAGATCTTGATCAACCTCATGAACAACGCCGTGAAGTTCACTGAGAAGGGGGAAATCAGTCTGCAGATCAGGGTCCTGTCCGCCGATGCGAGGGCCGTGCAGCTGCACTTCGCGGTCACGGACACCGGCATCGGAATGACGGACGAGCAACGCGACCGGCTGTTTCAGTCCTTTTCACAGGCGGACACGTCAACGACCCGCAAATACGGTGGCACCGGCCTAGGGCTGACCATTTCGAAACGCCTGGTCGAGATCATGGGCGGCGAAATCGGCGTCGAGTCCGAATTCGGCAAGGGCACGACTTTCTGGTTTTCTGTTCGTCTACCACGGGCGGAGCCAACGCAGGCAGGCGAGACGCGAAGGGCGGCGGAAGAGCTCCAGGGGCTCAGGGTCCTGGTAGTCGACGACAACCCGACGGCCCGGGTGATCCTGTCCCGCTACCTCGAGGCGCAGGGGCACGAGGTGGCGGAGGCGAGCTCCGGTGCGGATGCCTTGCGGACTTTGGAGGCGACGCGCGACGATGCACCCTTCGACCTGGTGTTGATGGACTGGAGAATGCCCGGCATGGATGGCCTGGAAACCGCGCGCCGCCTGCGTGCCGACGACCGCATTGCCGGCGACCCCACCCTGGTCATGGTCACCGCTCACGACCGGGAGCACCTCCAGGAGCAGGCGCGGGGCGTTGCCATCCAAGGTTACCTGGTCAAGCCGGTGTCCCAGTCAACCCTGCACGACGCCATCCTGCGGGCCTTTGGCAAGGATACGGGCAAGCGCCAGACGACCGGTAACCAGGCCCTCCCAGGCACGGTGTCAGGCGCGCACATCCTGGTGGTGGAAGACAACGATATCAACCAACAGGTGGCCAGAGAGATCCTGGAAGGCGCCGGGGTCCGCGTCACTATCGCCGCGGATGGAGAGCAAGCCGTCGCCGCTACTGAGCAAAGCGTCTTCGACGGCGTGCTCATGGATATCCAGATGCCCGGCATGGACGGCTATGAGGCCACTCGCGCAATCCGCCGAGGCGGGCGCGGAGAAAAATTGCCCATCATCGCCATGACGGCCAACGCCATGGCGGGGGACAGGGAGAAGGCGCTGGCCGCGGGCATGAACGACCACGTGGCCAAGCCCATCGATGTCTCAGACCTGTTCGAAGTGCTGGGTAAGTGGGTAACCGCAGCCAACCCGCAGCCGCTGGGGCCGGCTCTCCATAACGAAGACAAGGGCGCTGGCAACGCACCAGCCGCGGGCGCCGAGCTGCCGTCGCTGCCCGGTATCGACGTAGAAAGCGGGGTCCAGCGGGTCGCCGGAAACAGCCGCCTCTACAGACACATTCTCCTGCAGTTCCGAGACAGCCAGGCGGATGCCCCGGACCGAATTCGTGAAGCGCTGCGGGCCGGGGACCGGGACAGCGCGCGGCGCCTGGCCCACACGCTCAAGGGTGTGGCCGGCAACATCGCCGCCGCTGACGTGCAGCAGGCCGCGGCAGGCGTGGAAGCGTCGGTCCGGGAAGGCACGGATGCCACGCCCGCCCTGGCGGCGCTGGAGGGCGCCCTTGGCCGCGTGCTGCCGGCGCTGGAGCCGATGGCAGAGAGCCCGGCGGCGACCGCCGGCTCCGACGCACCAGCCAGTCCCGAGCGGCTGAAGACGCTGCTGGCCAAGCTGCGGGACATGCTGCAAACCTACGACGCCGAAGCGGTGGAGGTCCTGGACGAGCTTCGAGCCTGCCAGCTACCGCGGTGGAATGATACCCTGCAGGATCTGGGTCGTCTGGTGGCCGAGTATGAGTTCGACAGTGCGCTGGAGAGGCTGGCAGCGTTGGAGGACACCCTGGATGTCTAGCCCGCACTTAGGGACGCATGCGCTTGGCTGCCTGCTCGCGAACGCTCGCAAGCGGGCGTCGGGTCTTGAGGACCTGGCAACGCTGCACCCGCAGTGGCCCTCACTTACCAACCCAGGCTAGGGGAAGAGACCAAGAACATGACAGACCCGCTGACCAAGAAGATAGTACTGGTGGTCGACGACGCGCCGGCCAACCTCGCCGTATTGAGCGAAATCCTGAAGCCCGCCTACCAGGTGCGGGCAGCCAAGAACGGCGCCCTTGCGTTGAAGATTGCGCATGCCCCCACGCCTCCTGATGTGGTGCTGCTCGACGTGGAAATGCCGGAAATGGACGGCTACGAAGTGTGCGAGAAGCTCAAGGCCGACCAGGGAACTCGCGACATACCGGTGGTTTTCGTCACTGGCCACGCGGATCCGGAACAGCAGCAGAAGGGCCTGGCACTGGGTGCGGCAGGCTATCTGACCAAGCCGGTGGAGCCCGCCCAGGTGCTGGAGAAATTGGCCGCCCTGCTCGGCTGAGTCGGGCAAACGGCGCCTGGAATGACTGGCCCTGAACGAAATACCAAGGAGCTGACAAGCGGTGGCCTCCTGGCAGGCTCGACGGCCGCTGCCCCTGCGGGCCGACGGTCCCGGGCACTCGCGACGATGCAGCCTTCACCGAAATCCGAACAGGCCGAAACTCGGAGCCTGCAGAGAGTCCCGTCGAAACCCCCACCATCCGCCATTCGGCGTAATGGCTAGCTGAGCTCCAGCTCCAGAGTGCCGGCCAGCTCATCCACAGCCATAATCGCCTGTTCGAAGTCGAACTCCTCCACCAGCTTCTCGAGCCGGTCGACGACGGGCGAGTGTTCCGTTCCCTCCAGCTTTTCTCCCACCTGCTCCACCAGACCCAGCGCATCCGCATCGAATTCCTCCAGGCGGGTGCGCAAGCCCTCCAGCAACGGCTGCAGCGCCTCCACATCCAGTGGGGTGCCAGCGGCGGGTGCCGCCGTCCGCCGCTCCTCGCTCAAGCCATCCAGTGCGGCGAGCACCGGCAGCAGAGCCGCCTCGACTTCAGCAAGGCGCTCTTCGACAAGTTCTCTGGCGGCCCCCTCCCGACAGGCGGCCTCCAGCTCCTTTGCGGCGCCCTGTACCGCGGGCGCGCCGATGTTTGCGGCAACGCCCTTCAGGGTGTGCGCCACCCGCGTCGGCCCCTGGGGGTCGTCGCTCTGCTCGGCTTCCCGAAACGCCTTGACGAAATCCCGCTGGCCGTCTCGAAACATGCGCAGCAGCTTCAGATAGAGCCTGCGGTTGCCCTGGGTGGTCGCAAGTCCCGCGTCCACGTCAATCCCGGGCAACTCGGGGATGGGCCCCGCTGGCGAGACCTCGGGCGAAGTCTCCGCCGCTGCCGGCTCCAGGGACGGATTCGGGGTGATCCACTTGGCCATGGTCGTGAACATGTCACGCACGTTGATGGGCTTGGCGATATGGTCATTCATGCCCGCCTCCAGCACTTTCTCCCGGTCGCCGGCCATGGCATTGGCTGTCATGGCAATGACGGGCAGATCCCTGAAACGGTCCTGTTTGCGAATCGCTCGCGTGGCAAAATAGCCGTCCATGACGGGCATCTGCACATCCATCAGCACGCCGTCGAAGCGCTGGCGCTGGAGTGTGTCCAGGGCTTCTTGTCCGTTGTTGGCGACCTCGGCGACGACGCCTGCGCTGGCGAGAAGCTCGAGGGCCAGCTCCTGGTTTATCTCGTTGTCTTCCACCAGCAGGACGCGGGCGCCGCGCAGGTGCACAGCGGCCTCGTAGTGGTCCTCCTGGCGGGAAGCGGCGCCGATTCGTTCGGTGCCCTCCCTGCCCAGGGTAAGGAGAATCGAGTCCAGCAGGGTGGACGGCGACACCGGCTTCACCAGGATGCCGCTGAGATCCATACCCTGAGCTTCCTGAATGGCTTCTTCCCGTCCGTAGGCGGTGACCAGGATAACAGGGGGTGCCTTGTCCTGACCCAGCCGCTCCCGGATCGCCGCGGTGGTCCGCAAGCCATCCATGCCCGGCATGCGCCAGTCCATGAGCACCACGCCGTAGGGGTCGCCCCCCGTCAACGCTTCGCCCACCGATTCCAGAGCTGCCGAGCCCCTGTCCACGGAGTCGACTCGGATTCCGAAGTTGTCCAGCATTGCGCTCATAATCTGGCGCGCCGTGGCATTGTCGTCCACCACCAGGGTCCGCAATGAAGCAAGCTCCGCCTCGCCAATGGCGGACTGCTCTTCCGCGCCCGGCTGGCGTCCGAAGCGGGCGGTGAAGTGAAACGCGCTGCCCCGGCCAGGCTCACTTTCCACCCAGATTCTGCCCCCCATCATCTCGGTGAGACGCTTGGAAATGGTCAGGCCCAACCCCGTGCCACCGTACTTTCGGCTGGTGGACGTATCGACCTGGCTGAAGGACTGAAACAGCCGCGTCTGTTGCTCCGGCGTCATGCCGATTCCGGAATCTCGCACGGTGAAATGCAACGTGGCGGTGTCGTCGTCAGCCTCCGCCACCTGCACGCTCACCACCACCTCACCTTCTTCGGTGAACTTCACCGCGTTGTTGCCAAGGTTGATGAGCACCTGACCCAGACGCAGCGGATCGCCCACCAGGGCAGTGGGCGCGTCCGCATCCAGATCGAACAACAGCTCGAGGCCTTTGTCCTCGGCCTTGAAGCCGAGCAGATTGGCCAGATTGTCGAGCACATGCTCAAGGCTGAAGTCGATGGACTCCATGTCCAGCTTGCCCGCCTCGATCTTAGAGAAGTCCAGGATGTCGTTGATGATGCCGAGCAGGGACTCGGCCGACAGATGCACCTTCTCCACGTAGTTGCGCTGACGCTTGTCCAGATCAGTCTTGAGTGCCAGCTGCGACATGCCGATGATGGCGTTCATGGGCGTACGGATTTCGTGGCTCATGTTGGCCAGGAAGTCGCTTTTGGCCTGGCTCGCGGCGTCGGCCGCCTCCTTGGCCAGGCGGAGGTCCTCGGCAAGGCGTTTGAGGTTGGACACGTCGCTGAAGGTAACCACGGCGCCCACCAGCTGGTCGCCCTTCCTGATGGGGACGCTGGAGTACTCGGCCGCGAAGCTGGAACCGTCCTTACGCCACAACACCTCGTCGTCCACGCGGTGGACCTGCCCCGCCGTGTAGGACAAGAACATTGGGCATTTCTCCAACGGATAATCCGTGCCATCGGCCCGGGTGTGATGAATCAGGCCATGCATCCTGCGCCCGATGAGGTCCTCCGCCGGCCAACCCAGCATCCTGGCGCCAGCGGGGTTCAGGAACGTGACCCGGCCCTCGGTGTCGACGCCGAAGATGCCCTCGCCCACCGACTCCAGCAGCAGCCGGCTGCGCTCTTCCGCCATGCTCAGCTCGGTTTCGGCCGTCTTGCGTGCCTGCTCTGTGCGCAGGGCCAGAATACCGTGGGCGAGGTTGTCGGCGAGTCGCTCCAGGGTCTCCACGTTCTCGGCATCAAAGCCATGGGCCTTGCCGGAAAAGACGGTGATGGCCCCGAAGGCGTCTCCGTGCTTGTTGAGTGGAATCGACAGCACCGAGCCATAGCCGCGCGCTAGGGCCGCATCCCGCCAGGGGGCGGCTATGGGCTCCGCCGCGATGTCGCGCACCAGATGTGATTGTCCGGTGCGCACTGCCACCGCCGCCGGCGGGCAGCCGGGCGTCTCGTCAGCCCAGGAGATCTTGAGCCCTTCGAGATAGCCCTTCTCGAACCCGTAGTAGGCCGCCGGCTGCACGCGCTTCTCACCGTCCAGCTCCGCCAGACCGATCCAAACCAGCTTCTTGTCGCTGCCCTCGACAATGACCCGGCACACCTCGTAGAGAAGCTGCTCCTCGGTGACGGACTGCATCACCGCCTCGTTGCCGAGGCTCAACGTGGTCAGGTCGCGGTTGGACGCCTCGAATCGGCGCTCCGCGGCCTTGCGCTCGGTGACGTCCATGAAGGTGGCGCGCACCTCTGCCAGGGTATCGCCATCTCCGGCAACCGGCGCTGCCGACAGCAGCACCTCGATTGTCTGCCCGTCCTGGCGCAGCATGGTCAACTCCCGGTCGTAGCATTGGCTGCCCGAACGCAGCTGGGCCAGGACCGCGGACCCCGGATCCCGCTCATCCTCTCCGCCGCGAAGCATGTCCGTCCAGCTGAGGCCCTCGAAGCTCTTGCGGGAATACCCGAACATGCCTGCGAAGGCCTTGTTGTGCTTTAGAATATGTCCGCCGGCCGGATCTATCGACGCGTAGGCGACGGGCGCGTTCTCGTAAAGGTCCCACAGGCGTTGCTCGCGTTCGTGAAGCTCCGAGGTGCGCTGCATGACCCGGTCTTCCAGCTCGTCCCGGGCACGGCTCAGACTCGCGTGGGCGCTCCGGCCTATCCACACCGAAAGCCCCGTGAGCAAAAGGGCCAGCACGACGGTGCTGACCAGCACACCGAGCACGATGGTGCGGAAATGGCGGTAGGCCGCCAGCGCCTCCTGCTGGTCGATCTCAGTGGCCATTCCGAAGCCCAGCTGCTCGTCCCACAGCCAGGCGCCCAGCACCGTCACACCTCTGTAATCCCGATAGCCGACCGTGTCCTCGCCGGCAAGGCCGCGTACCGCCTCCGCCGCCATGCGGGTCAACGGCAACTCAGCCGGGTCGGAGACAGATCCCGGAGCCGTCCTCAGGTCGACACCCGGATCGCGCACCTGGATGGAGAGCATGCTTCGTTGCTGCTCAGCCAGCAGGCCCATGTCGCGTAGCTGCTCGTCAAAGCGGCTCTCGGACAGGAGCTGACCGTCGCGACCGAACAGATAGGTCTCGCCCGAGTCGCCGGCCCGCCCCTGCTGGGTGATGCGCGAGAAGTCCTCCAGGGGGTCGAAACGCAGGGTCAGCGCCGCCAGCACGTTGCCCTGGTCGTCGAAAACGGGAGCCGCCATAAACATGGTCGGCGCCTGGGCGCGCATCTCGCCGGTCTCATCGGTCAAGGTGACGTCCGAGTGTATCGGGGGCACCAGCACGGTCTCACCCTTGAATACCCGGTCCAGCAGATCAGGCCGCTGGCGGGCGATCAGATTCTCGGTCCCCAGGTTGGCATCGCGCATGGAGCCGATGCTGGTGCCCTCAGGACCAATGATAAAAAATCCGATGTCACCTACCTGCTCACGATAGCGGCCGAAGAACTCCCGCAGGGCGGCCAAGGGTCTGCTCTGGCTGAGGGATTGTGCATCTGCGGGGATCTTCATGATCCGCTCTGTCAGCTTGCGGACTTCCGGATTCCTCGCAATCGAGTGGATCTGCAAGCGCCGTCCTTCGGTCCAGGTGCGCAGGGATTCCTGGGTCACGTCAAGTACGGTGCGCAGCAGGTCTCCGGCTTCGCGTCGCATCTGCCGCTCTACCTCGGCCAGCCCCGCCCAGGTCATGAGGAGCACCAGGCTTAGGAACAGCACGACCACCATCAGGCCGCCGACTCGCGCCTGCCGGGACTCGAAAAGCTCGGCCGCATCACGCCGGGTAGCCCTGCGAGCGAGCCATAGAACGGCTCCCAGCAGAAGGGCAAGCGCCAGGCCGACCCCGAGCAGCCGTGGCAGCAGCTCCGCCCAATCCACAGCCTGCGGC
>JASJBY010000072.1 GCA_030066245.1 Gammaproteobacteria bacterium | reverse complement strand
GTGCCCTCGTTGACGCACTGCATGAGCTCCCGGTTGGTGGCGGCAATGATCCGGACATCGACGCGTTTCACCTCACTGCTGCCGACGCGCTGGATCTCCTGCTCCTGAAGCACCCGCAGCAGTTTGACCTGAGCGTCGGCAGGCAGCTCACTCACTTCGTCCAGGAACATGGTGCCGCCATCGGCCAGCTCGAAGTGACCGGCCCTGTCCCTGAGGGCGCCCGTGAAGGAGCCTTTCACATGGCCGAACAGCTCGCTCTCCACCAGATTCGCGGAGATGGCACCGCAATTGACCTTGATGAGCGGCCGTCCCTTTCGGTAACTGAGACCGTGAAGCGCTCGGGCTACGGCCTCCTTACCCGTGCCCGATTCGCCCTGTATGAGCACCGATGAGTCCGTGGGCGCCACCTGGCGCACCTGCTGGAGGACGTCGAGCAGAGCGGAACTCTGGCCGACGATTTCGCCGAAGTTCCGCTCCGTTCGGATCTCCGCCTGCAGATAGATGTTCTCCGCCTCCAGCCTGTCCTTTAGCTCACGCACCTCCCGGAGCGCGTTGCGCAGCTCCTTCTCCTGGCGCTTGCGCTCGGTTATGTCCTTGAAGACGACCACGGCGCCACTCAAGGCATCATCCTGATACAGGGGCGAGCTGGTGAACTCCACCGGAAACACGCCGCCTTCCCGATGCCGGAACAGCTCGTCTTCCCGGTGATGGACCAGGCCGTTGGTGAGCGTGCTCGCCAGCGTCCCTGCGAGCACGGGCGCCACGGTGCCTGCCGCCCGGTCCGCGGAATGCACTTCGTAAAGGGTTCGCCCCAGAAGCTCCTGCTCACGCCAGCCCGTGATGCGTTCGGCCGCCGCATTGGCAAAGATGATCGCCCCAGACGCATCCAGACCGTAGAGGCCCTCCTCCATGGAGCCGAGGATGTGCCGGTTCGCGGCCTCCAGTTCCCTGTTTCTGCCGGCCAGCTCCTGCTCGAGTCGCCGGATCTTCAAGTGGGTATTGACCCGGGCGATGACCTCTTCGGGCTGAAAAGGCTTGGATATGAAATCCACGGCTCCCAGCTGTAGCCCCAGCACTTTGTCCTTGGTATCCGTGAGAGCCGAGAGAAAGATCACCGGGGCGGCAGCCGTCGCCGGATCGGCCTTCAGGTGGCGGCATACCTGATAACCGTCCATCTCCGGCATGAGGATGTCCAACAGCACCAGATCCGGCCGGACTCTCCGGGCGATATCCAGTGCATCGGCGCCGGAGCGCGCCACCAGCAGGCGATAATCCCTGTCCGAAAGGGTATCGTAGAGGACCTGCAGATTCTGCCCGTCGTCGTCCACAAGCAGCAGCTGCGCCCGCGCCGGCCCCTTCAATTGCTCACCGCCTGCCACGCTCACTATCTTCTCGCCCCGATGCCGCGGCAAGCGGCTCAATCCGTCGGGCGGCGCGACCGCCCCTTCGGTTGCTGAGAATCTCGGCGCACACGAGTCTGGCTAACCCGGACGGGCGTGACAAGGGGGCTCGGCATTCCAGGCTGCTCTCAATGCCGTTAATGAAAGTAAAGACTGTTAGTCAGAAGGCGTTCGTGACTGGCTTCCGTTCCCACAGCCTCCGGGGGTCTGCGTTCCGGGGAGCGCTTCTCATGCCCCCAGGGCGGAGACACACACTGCCATCAAGCCACCGGGGTAGATCCCCAGCCCCAGTATCGCCAAGCCATTGGCGCTCATCATGACCCGCATGTCCCGGCCGGGCGTGATGGGGGTGGCATCCTCGGGCTTGTCGAAGTACATGAGTCGAACGACGCGAAGGTAGTAGAACGCGCCGATGATGGAGAACACGACGGCCACTGCCGCCAGCCACACGACGCCGCCGGCCACCAGCTCACGCAGCACGGACCATTTGGCCCAGAAGCCCAGGAACGGCGGTACGCCCGCCATGGAGAACATGAAAATGAGCATGATGAAGGCGAACCACGGGCTGCGCTCGTTCAAGCCTTTGAAATGGTCCAGCCTGTCGGCTTCGATTCCGGCCTGACTCATCAGGATGATCATGCCGAATCCGCCCATGCTCATGAGGGCGTAGACGATCACGTAGAACATGGCGGCGGCATAGCCTGACTGCGTACCCGTCAGAATGCCCGCGAGCAGAAAACCCACGTGAGCGATGGTCGAATAGGCCAGCATGCGCTTCAGGTTCGTCTGGGCAATGGCGATCACATTGCCCGCTGCCATCGACAGCACCGCCAGTATGATGAGCATCTGCTGCCAGTCGCCATGCAGGCTCGGCAGGGCATCAACCAGCAGGCGCATGGCCATGGCAAAGGCCGCCAGCTTCGGTGCGGTACTGATAAACAGCGTCACCGATGTGGATGCCCCCTCGTACACATCCGGCACCCACATATGGAACGGCACGGCGCCGAACTTGAAAGCGAGCCCCACCACCACGAACACCAGACCGAAAACCAGGAGCGTGTCATTGGCCTGCCCGCCGGACGCCACCCGGTAGACCTCCGCAAGATCCAGGCTTGCCGTGGCTCCGTAGATCATGGACATGCCATAGAGCAGCATGCCCGATGCCAGCGCACCCAGGACGAAATACTTCATGGCGGCCTCGGAGGCCTCATTCGAGTCCCTGTTCAGCGCCACCAGGGCATAGAGGGAAAGCGACAGCAGCTCCAGGCCCAGGTAAATCGTCAGCAAGCTGTGGGCGGACGCCATCACCATCATGCCGAGAACGGCAAACAGGCCGAGCACGTAATACTCGCCTCGGAACAGATTTCGATCCCGCAGATACTGCTTCGAGTAAAAGAACACGAAGTAGCTGACCAGCAGTATGAAGACCTTCAAGACAGTGCTCATGCCATCACTGACGAAGGTGCCGTTGAAAGTCACGACGGCTTCCGCTGGATAAAGGAAAATAACCATGAGCGCGCTGGCCACGAGGGTGGACTGAGCCAGCTGATAGGTGAACAGCCGGTAGCGCTCGGTAATGTACACGTCCACCACCAGGGCCAGACAGGCCATGCCCAGAACGAAGATCTCCGGAATTGCCGGAACGAAATCGGGTGTTACAAATGCCATCTATCTACCCAGATGAAGATCGCCGGTCTTCTCAGAGCTTCGACTGCACGACGTGCTGAAGAAGATTCTCCACGCTCGGGTGCATGACCTCGAGTATCGGTGCCGGCCACACGCCGAACAACAGCACAACCGCCGCCAGTGTCCCCAGGATGAGCAACTCCCGGGCATTGATATCCTTGAGGCTTGCCACCCCTTCGTTGGCCACCTTCCCATAGATGACGCGCTTGTACATCCAGAGGTTGTAGCCGGCACCCAGCAGCAGGATGCTCGCCGCCAGGAAGGCGAACCAGAAATTGGCCTTGAAACTGCTCAGAATAACCATGAACTCGCCCACAAACCCGGAAGTGCCCGGCAATCCTGAGTTGGCCATGACGAACAGCATCATGAAAGCCGCGAAGATGGGCATGCTGTTCACCACCCCTCCGTAGTCGGCAATCTGCCGCGTATGCATACGGTCGTAGAGAACACCGACGCACAGGAACAACGCGCCGGAGATAAAACCGTGGGATATCATCTGCATCATGCCCCCCTCCATGCCCATGGCGGCTCCCTGGAGGCTGCCGGTGCCCTCGAGAATGGAGAAGGCGACAAAGAACCCTAGGGTCACGAAGCCCATGTGCGAGATGCTGGAGTAGGCAATGAGTTTCTTGAGGTCGGTCTGCACCAGCGCCACGAAGCCGATGTAGACCACGGCTATGAGGGACAGGGCGATCATCAACCAATCGAGCTCCCGACTCGCGTCAGGGGTGATCGGCAGGCTGAAGCGCACGAATCCGTATCCGCCCATCTTCAGCATGATGGCAGCCAGGATCACCGAGCCCCCCGTGGGAGCCTCCACGTGCGCATCCGGCAGCCAGGTGTGCACTGGCCACATGGGCACCTTCACGGCGAAAGCCAGCAGGAAGGCGATGAATATGAGGATCTGCGCCGTCATGCCAACTTTCACCGTGTGCAGATCCAAAATGGCGAAGCTGTCCGCCTGGGCGTACAGGTAGATCAGCGCCACGAGCATGAACACCGAGCCGAGGAAGGTGTACAGGAAAAACTTGATGGTGGCATAGATGCGCTGAGGCCCTCCCCAGATCCCGATGATGAGGAACATGGGTACCAGCATGGCTTCCCAGAACACATAGAAGAGGATGGCGTCGAGAGCCGCGAACACCCCGTTCATGAGGCCTTCCATGATCAGGAAGGCCGCCAGATACTGGGCCGTCTTGTACTGGATGACCTGCCAGGCCGAGATAACCACCAGCGGCGTGATGAACGTGGTCAGCAGGATCAGCGGCATGGATATTCCGTCCACGCCCAGGTGGTAGTAGATGCCGAAAGTCTGAATCCACTCAAACCGCTCCACGAACTGCATCTCGTGGGTGGACAGGTCGAACTGGGTGTACAGGGGGATGGACAGCAGGAACGTGGCCACAGAAATTGCCAGCGCTATGGCCCGCGCGGTTGGCGCGTTCTTCTCCCCGGCGGCGAGCAGCACCCACAGGCCTCCGAGGATCGGCGTCCAGACTACCAGACTGAGTAGAGGAAATGGATCAGGTAGCATCGGGTTGTTTCCTCAGAGACGCCTACAGGCCGACGAACCAACGGCTCACAAACCAGCCCAGCAGGACCAGCAGGCCGATAATCATGGCGAAGGCGTAGTGATACAGATAGCCACTCTGCATGTGGCGAATGACGCCCGAGAACCACCCCACCGCCCTGGCAGAGCCGTTCACCACCAGCCCGTCGATCAGCTTGATGTCACCAAGCCGCCACAGCATGGAGCCCAACCCGCGGGCACCTCCCGCAAAGAAGAACTGGTTGAAGTCGTCGAAGCCGTACTTGTGCACCAGGACCTTGTGCAAGAGGTGCAGCCGTTCCTTGATCAACGCGGGCAGATCCGGCCGCTTCATATAAAGGAACCACGCAGTCAGGACACCCGCTGCCGCCAGCCAGAACGGCGCCGTCACCAGCCCGTGGAGCATGAAACCGGTTACCCCCGTGTACCCTTCGCCCACCTCCGCAAGCACGTCATGCTCCGGCGCAACGTATATGGCTTCCCCAAAGTAGCCACCGAACAGCACGGGCTCGATATAGAAGGCACCGACGATGACCGACGGAATGGCCAGGAGCACCAGCGGCACCGTGACGACCGCGGGGGTCTCGTGCAGGTGCTCGCGGGTGTGGTCGTCCATACGCTCCTTGCCGTGAAAGACCAGGAAGAACATGCGGAACGAGTAGAGAGCGGTTACGAAGACGCCGATCAGCACCGCCCAGTAAGCCAGGCCGGCGCCCGGTATATGGGAATGGTGAACCGCCTCGATAATACCGTCCTTGGAGAAAAAGCCGGCGGATCCGGGAAACCCAATCAGAGCGAGGGAACCCACCAACGACGTCCAGTAGGTGATGGGCATGTATTTGCGGAGGCCGCCCATTTTCCGCATGTCCTGCTCGTGATGCATGGCGATGATCACCGAGCCTGCCGCCAGGAACAGAAGGGCCTTGAAAAAGGCATGGGTCACCAGATGGAACATGCCCGCGGCATAGGCGGAAGCACCCAGGGCCACCGTCATATAGCCGAGCTGGGAGAGAGTGGAGTAAGCAACCACTCGCTTGATGTCCGTCTGAACCAGACCCAGCAGGCCCATGAAGAAGGCCGTTATGGCGCCGATCACAATCACGAAGCTGAGCGCCGTCTCCGATAGCTCGTAGATGGGGGACATGCGAGCCACCATGAAGATCCCTGCGGTCACCATGGTCGCGGCATGGATCAAGGCCGAGATGGGCGTCGGACCCTCCATGGAATCCGGCAGCCAGACGTGCAATGGAAACTGAGCCGACTTGCCCATGGCACCGACGAAGAGCAGGATTCCGATCACGGACATCAGCGACCAGTCCACGTCCGGGAATACCTGTATCGTCGTATCCTTCATGGACTCGGCGTTGGCGAACACGGTGGCATAGTCCATGCTCTGGAAGTACATGAGCACGGCGGCTATGCCGAGCAGAAAACCGAAATCCCCGACCCGGTTGACAATGAATGCCTTCAGGTTGGCGTAGATTGCCGACTCACGGGTGTACCAGAATCCAATCAGCAGATAGGAAACGAGACCAACCGCCTCCCAGCCGAAGAACAGCTGCAGGAAGTTGTTGGACATCACCAGCATGAGCATGGAAAAAGTGAACAGGGAAATATAGCTGAAGAAGCGCTGGTATCCCGGGTCTTCATGCATATAGCCGATGGTATAGATGTGCACCATCAGCGAAACGAAAGTGACCACCAGCATCATGGTCGCGGACAGCCGATCGATCAGAAAACCGATCTGGAACTGAATGCCATCGCTGATGCCCCAGGTGTACACCGTGCCGTTGAACGGCTCGGCACCGTCCACCACGATGTGCATGAAGACCACCAGCGACAGCAGGGTCGATAAGCCTACGCCGAGAATCGTCACCCAGTGCGCTCCAGCCCGGCCGATGGCCCGGCCGAAGAGGCCGGCGACCAAGGCGCCCAGGAGCGGAGCCAGGGGGATGGCGAGATAGACGCTGTACATATCTTCGAACACGGCCTACCCCTTCATGGAGTCCAGATCGTCCACGTTGATGGTCTGCCGGTTGCGGAACAGCACCACCAGGATCGCCAGGCCAATGGCCGACTCCGCCGCCGCTACCGTCAGGATGAAGAACACGAACACCTGCCCTGCCGTGTCGCCGAGAAAATGGGAGAACGCGATGAAGTTCAGGTTCACCGAAAGCAGCATCAGCTCGATGCACATGAGCAGGATGAGGACATTCTTCCGGTTGAGAAAAATCCCCGTCATGCTCAAGCAGAACATGATGGCGCCGAGCGTGAGGTAATGGGACAGGGGAATCATCGCCTCATCTCCTAACCGACGGCTTCTTCTCCGGCGCCATGCCGACCAGGCGGACCCGATCGCTGCGGCGCACCGCGACCTGGCGATCCGGGCGCTGGCGCTTCACGTGCGGGCGCCGCCGCATGGTGAGCACGATGGCCGCCACGATGGCGACCAGCAGAATGACGGCTGCGATCTCGAAGGGGTAAACGTAAGTCGTGTAGAGCACGTTGCCCAGCGCCTCAGTGTTGCTGTATTCGGCGGGGCGCGGCTCGGGCGCGGGGAAGCTCTCCAGGCCAAAGTACGAGGAACCGACTACCAGCACCAGTTGAACGGCAACAAGAACGGCGATCACGATGCCCACGGGCAGGTAGCGGATGAAACCCTCACGCAGAGGCGCCATGTTGATGTCCAACATCATGACGACGAAAAGGAACAGCACCATGACCGCGCCCACGTAGACAAGCACCAGGGCGATGGCGAGGAACTCCGCCTCCAACAGCAACCACACGGCCGCACTGGAAAAAAACGCGAGCACCAGAAACAGCGCCGCATGCACCGGGTTACGCACCGAGATCACCATGGTTCCTGCAAACACCATGATGGCCGCAAAGATGTAGAAGACGACCTGCTGGGTCATGAACGGGCCACGAAGCGACAGCAACCTGTCCTCCGTCCTCGATTCGGCTGTATCAGCAAGAGAGTTTCCCCCGCCTTGAATGGGCCCCCTGGGCCGTACGACAACTCAGTTTTATCTGGTTCGAGGGACGTCAATGACACGCCTCGAGCCCTCCCCTCACCCTCACCGCCCCGAGTTCTCCTTGTTTCAACTCAGCGGTTGGAGGGCGCTCCGTCTCTCTTCAAGCCTCAGCCGCGGCGCCGCCGGTGCTATCGGTAAAATGCATCCTGTGCCCTGTCAGCCGCGATCTGCGCCTCGACTTTGTCGCCGATTTCCAGCAGCTTCTCCTTGGTCATCAGCAGATCCCCGCGCTTCTCCCCGTGGTACTCGTAGATGCGCGTCTCGACGATTGAATCCACCGGACAGGACTCTTCACAGAAGCCGCAGAAGATGCATTTTGTCAAATCAATATCGTAACGCGTGGTCCGCCGCGTTCCGTCCTCCCGCCGATGGGAGTCTATGGTGATGGCCAGCGCCGGACACACCGCCTCGCACAGCTTGCAGGCGATACAACGCTCTTCCCCGTTGGGATAACGCCGCAGGGCGTGCAGTCCCCGGAAACGCGGCGACTGTGGGGCCTTCTCCTCGGGATACTGTACGGTGAACTTCTTGCGGAACAGATAGCGGCCGGTCAGGCGCAGCCCCGTGAGCAGCTCCCACAGCATGAAGCTCTTGAAGAAATAGCGAATCCCACTCATAGCTCAAGTGACCACTTCGGGCGGCCTGATACGTGCTCCCGGCTAGTCAAACCACGGTCCCAGATTGACCTTGATGGCAACGCCCAACACGACCAACCACACGATCGTGACAGGTATAAACACCTTCCACCCAAGGCGCATGATCTGATCATACCGGTAGCGGGGAAAGGTCGCCCTCAACCACAGATAAATGAATAGAAACAACGAAACCTTGATGAGAAACCAATGAATACCGTCTCCGAGCAGCGCGCCGACGACAGGAAGGGTGAACGCCGACGCCGGCAAGATGCCGTGGAAAGGAGATAGCCAGCCACCGAGAAACATGAT
Source organism: Gammaproteobacteria bacterium (assembly GCA_030066245.1). Lineage (GTDB taxonomy): Bacteria > Pseudomonadota > Gammaproteobacteria > JAABTG01 > JAABTG01 > JASJBY01. The sequence continues at coordinate 9,331 of JASJBY010000072.1, read as the reverse complement.
CGCGGTGAGCACCGCAATCAGAATCATATTGGCGTACTCGGCGAGAAAGAACACTGCGAACGCCATACCCGAGTATTCCACGTGGAAGCCGGCGACGATCTCCGATTCCCCTTCCGCCACGTCGAACGGGGCACGGTTCGTCTCTGCCACTCCGGAGATGAAATAGACCAGAAACAGCGGCCAGAGGGGAAGCAGGAACCAGTGCAGAATACTGCCCTGTTGGGCCAGGACGATCTCGCGAAGATTCAGGCTGCCGGCCGCCATCAGCACGCCGACTAGGGCGAAGCCCATGGCGATTTCGTAAGCGACGATCTGCGCCGCCGAACGCATGGCGCCCAGGAAGGCATACCGGGAATTGGAGGCCCAGCCAGCGATGATCACTCCATACACACCCACCGAAGTGAGCGCCAGAATGTACAGCAGGCCGGCGTTGATGTCGGCGAGCACCATCCCCTCGGTGAAAGGAATCACCGCCCACGCGGCCAGCGCCGGCCCGATGGCGAGCACGGGAGCGGTCAGGAACAGAAACCTGTTCGCGCCTGTGGGCAATATGATTTCCTTGAACATGAGCTTCAGCGCATCGGCGATCGGCTGCAGCCATCCTTTCGGCCCGACACGATTCGGTCCGATTCGAACCTGCATGTAGCCGATCAGTTTACGCTCGGCAAAGGTCAGGTAGGCGACGCCAAGCATCACCGGTATCAGGATCAGGGTAATCTTGATGAGGATGACAATCAGCGTCTGCAGCCCTTGCGGCCAGCCGTCCATCACATTGAGAAGCACTTCGGTCATGACGAGCCGCTACGCCTTGCTGATTTTGATTTCGCCTATGCAGGGTCCCAGACCCACGCTGCCCGGGACGCCGGCACGAACGTGCACACAGTCGTCAGGAACCCGGGTGTCCAGCTCCACCTCGAGCACAACCTCGCCCCCTTCCTGGGTGACCCTCGCCCGGTCCCCTTGCTGAAGACCGAGTTTGGCGGCGACAGTCGCATTCAGGCCTAATCTGGCGTCGCAAGCGTCCCGTGTCCCCTGCAGGGCCTTGCCACGGCGTACTACGGGGTCGACGGCATAGACAGGCACATCGCCAATGCGCGTCAGTCCGCTCCGCTTTCCGTCCAGGCGTGACGGCTCACGCCAGGCGGCATTGTTGTCGGCGCGAGCCTCCCCCACCTTGTCCTTGAGCTCGTCCCGAATCTGCTGCGAATCCGTGTACACGAAGCCTTCCAGATCCAGCAGGTTGCCCAGCACCCGCAGCACCCGCCAACCCGGCCGGGCATCACCCACCGGAGCCGCCACCGCCTCGAAGCTCTGCCAGCGGCCTTCCGCGTTCACGAAAGTCCCCGATGTCTCGGCAAACAGGCTGACCGGCAGCAACACGTCGGCGTATTCATCCATTTCCGACGTGCGGTAAGCGGTCAGCGCCACGACGAAATCGGCCTCCCTCAGGCTGTTGCTGGCCGCGGCACTGTCCCAGCAGTCCAGCTCCGGCTCCACGCCGAGGAGTACGTAGCCCGCAAGACCGTCATGCATCATGGCCTGCGCGTCCGCACCGGCGTCCGCAAGCATCTGCCCCGCGGGGCCTCGATGTGGAAGCGCCCCAGCAAGCCAGGCCCCAGCGCCGTTCGCCCCCGCCGGCAAGTAGCCCAAGGCGGCATCCGCAGCCTCGCAGATGAGACCCGCCAGGGCCCGCAGGTCCGCCGCCTGCGGATGACTCGTCGCGAAAGCACCCACAAGGACGCTTGCACGGCCTGCGTTCTTCAATCGCTCCGCGATGGCTTCATGGGCCGGCTCGACCTGGGCTGACTCCAGAAGCTTGTCCCGCTTTCCGCCCCGGACACCCAGTGCCTTGGCGATACCGGCCAGCACACCTGGCATGTCGCCGGGCGGCACGATCATGGCAGCTTCGGTCGGGTAGTTGAAGTTAGGTTCCAGCGCATTCACCACCATGATGCCCGCGCCTCGGAGCGCCGCCTTACGCAGCCGGTTGTTGATGAGCGGCTGCTCCTTGCGCACGTCGGCGCCCACAAGCAGCACGGCGTCCAGGAGCTCGAGGTCGGCTATTGACTGACCGAGCCAGGGGAACAACGGGGCCACATCCTGATCGGAAAAATCTGCCTGCCGCAGCCGATGGTCCACGTTCGAACTGCCCATGCCTCGCAACAGCTTTTGCAGCAGACACAGCTCCTCCAGCGTCGAGTTCGGCGAAGCCAGTGCGCCTAACTGCTGCGCGCCGCGTTCCGCCACGACCCGCCGGATGCCGTTAGCGGCGAAATCAAGCGCAACGTCCCAGTCGACATCCGCCCAGCTTCCGCCGCGCTTGATGGCCGGCGCGCTCAGCCGGTCTTCGCTGTAGAGGCCTTCGTAGCTGAAACGGTCTCGGTCGGAAATCCATGTCTCGTTGACATCCTCGTTCTCGCGCGGCACCACGCGCATCACGCGATTGCGCCGGACGTGTACGTGCAGGTTGGAACCGACGGCGTCGTGGGCCGCGATGGTCGACCGCTGCACCATCTCCCAGGACCGGGCCGAGTAGCGAAACGGCTTGGAAGTCAGGGCCCCCACCGGGCACAGGTCGATGACGTTTCCCGAGAGCTCGGAATCCACGCTCTTCTCCACGAAGGTCCCGATTTCCATGTCCTCGCCCCGACCGGTCGCACCGAGCTCGCGCACACCGGCGATCTCCTCCCCGAAACGAACGCAGCGCGTACAGTGGATACACCGCGTCATGTCCGTGGCGATGAGCGGCCCGATGTCCTTGTCCTTGACGACCCGCTTGCGCTCCTGGAAACGGGAGATGTCTCCACCGAATCCCATGGCGACATCCTGCAGCTCGCATTCGCCGCCCTGGTCACAGATGGGGCAATCGAGCGGATGGTTGATCAGCAGGAACTCCATGACCGATCGCTGCCCATCTCGCGCCAGCGCCGACCTCGTCCTCACTTTCATGCCGTCAGCGACTGGCGTGGCGCAGGCGGGGAGCGGCTTGGGCGCCTTTTCCACCTCGACCAAACACATGCGACAGTTGGCGGCCACGGACAGCTTCTTGTGGTAACAGAAACGCGGGATCTGAATGCCGGCCGCATCCGCCGCCTCGATGATCATGGCGCCGCGTCGCGCTTGTAACGGCTGCCCGTTAATCTCGATATTCAGCAGGTCTTCGCTCATCGATACACATGCAAATGTTCAAACTCGTGCCTGACGCGGCTCCGGATTTACGTGCCGAGCAGCCTGTGCCGCAAGCAGTGGATTCTGTGGATGTCATTGTCTGCCCGTTTCGAGGCGGGAAGGAACGGTCCAGCGGGTACCGGGCCACCGCCGCTCTCCGGACACCAGACACTCGTCATCAGTCACTGCCCGCGAGTCACGCCGCTTTGTCTGACGCCGGCCCTTCCACCATGCTGCGCCTGTGTTCTATGTAATACTGAAACTCGTGGCGGTAATGTTTCACGAAGCTCTGCACCGGCATCGCAGCCGCATCGCCCAGAGCGCAGATGGTCCTGCCCATGATTTTCGAGGCGACGCTGTCAAGCTTGTCCAGATCCTCCATTCGGCCCTTGCCCTCCACGATCCGGGTCAGCATGCGATAGAGCCAGCCCGTCCCCTCTCGACACGGCGTGCACTGGCCACAGGACTCCGAGTAATAGAAGCGGGAGATGCGCTGCAGCACTTTCACCATGTCAGCGGTCTCGTCCATGACGATGACCGCGCCCGAACCCAGCATGGAGCCCGCCTTCGCGATGGAGTCGTAGTCCATGTTGACCGCCATCATCACATCGCCCGGCACCACGGGCACAGAGGAGCCTCCCGGAATCACTGCCTTCAGCTCGCGCCCGCCGCGTATACCGCCGGCGAGCTCGAGCAAATCCTTGAACGGGATCCCAAGCGGCACCTCGAAATTTCCGGGCTTCTCCACATGGCCGGAAACGGAAAACAGCTTCTCGCCGCCGGAATTCGCCGTGCCCAGCTCCGAGAACCACTTGCCCCCTTTGTGCATGATCACGGGAACCGAAGCCAGCGACTCCGTGTTGTTGATGGTGGTCGGCTTACCATACAAACCAAAATTGGCGGGAAACGGCGGCTTGAAACGGGGTTGGCCCTTCTTGCCCTCCAGAGACTCCAGCAGGGCCGTCTCCTCACCGCAGATATAGGCCCCTGCCCCCAGAGATCCGTACAGGTCGAAGTCCACCCCCGAGCCCTGAATGTTCTTGCCCAGAAGGCCGGCCTCGTAGGCTTCCTTGACAGCCTGCTCGAAGCGCTGAAAGGGCTCGTCGAGGAACTCCCCGCGCATGTAGTTGTAGCCAACGGTTGCGCCCATGGCATATCCGGCGATGGCCATGCCTTCCACCAGTGCATGGGGATTGAAGCGCAGTATGTCCCGATCCTTGCAGGTTCCCGGCTCCGACTCGTCCGAGTTGCAAACGATATACTTCTGGATGCCACTGTCCTTGGGCATGAAGCTCCATTTCAGCCCGGTCGGAAAGCCGGCCCCTCCCCGCCCCCGCAGGCCCGAGCTCTTCACTTCCTCTATGACGATCTGTGGCGGAATCCTGTTTTTGAGAATACCCTTCCATGCCTCGTAGCCGCCCACCCTGAGGTAGTTCTCGTAGGTCCACGGCTCATCGAACTGAAGGGTTGTGAAACAGACCTGGTTAGCCATCCACCTTCACTCCAACTTATCCAGAATCTCGTCCACTTTTGCGGGCGTCAGATCCTCGTAGTAGACATGGTCCACCTGCATCATGGGGGCACTGCGGCACGCTGCCAGGCATTCCTCCTCTTTCTTCAGGAAGAATTTACCGTCCGCGGTACTCTCGCCGAGCTTAATGCCCAGCTTCTTCTCGATGTACTCGAGAATGTCGTCGCTTCCACAGAGCATGCAGGATATGTTGGTGCAGACCGAGATGCTGTGTCGCCCCACTGGCTTCAGCTCGAACATGGAGTAGAAGCTGGCCACTTCGTAGACGGCGATCTCAGGCATGCCGATATAATCTGCAACCCCGTCCATGAGCTCCCGGGTCAGGAAGCCGCCGTTCTCATGCTGAACCTCTTGCAGCGCCGCCAGCACCGCGGACTGCCGCTGATCCGACGGATATCGCTCCAGCCAGCGGTCGATTTCCTCCCTCGCATGGGCGGACAGGGAATCGCTCTTGCGGCCAGTGGCCTCACTCATCAGCGGTCTATCTCCCCGAATACGATGTCCTGGGTCCCTATGATGGCCACCACATCGGCCAGCATGTGGCCGGACACCATCTCGTTCATGGCCGCCAGGTGCGCGAATCCGGGTGCCCGGATCTTCACGCGATAGGGCTTGTTGGCGCCGTCAGAGACGATATACACGCCGAACTCGCCCTTTGGATGCTCCACCGCCGCGTAGGCCTGACCTTCGGGCACGGTATAACCCTCGGTAAAGAGCTTGAAGTGGTGAATCAGGGCTTCCATGTCCTCCTTCATCGCTTCGCGCCGCGGCGGAACGAGCTTGTGGTCGTCGATCATCACCGGACCCGGGTTAGCACGCAGCCAGTCGACGCACTGCTTGATGATGCGATTGGACTGCCGCATCTCTTCCACCCGAACCAGGTAACGGTCGTAACAGTCGCCGCCGACACCCACCGGTATGTCGAAGTCCACGCGGTCGTAGGCGTCGTAGGGCTGTTTCTTGCGCAGATCCCACTCGACCCCGGAGCCTCGCAGCATTGGTCCCGAGAAACCGAGCTGCAGTGCCCGCTCGGGAGATACCACACCGATCCCGACCGTCCGCTGCTTCCATATACGGTTGTCGGTGAGCAGCGTCTCGTACTCGTCGACGCGAGCCGGAAAGCGCTCCGTGAAGGCCTCGATGAAATCTAACAGCGACCCCTGGCGGTCTTCGTTGAGGCGGGCCACTTCCGCGGAAGAGCGGAACTTGGAGGGCTCATGCTGCGGCATGCGCTCCGGCAGGTCTCGATAGACGCCGCCCGGCCGGTAGTAGGTCGCGTGCATGCGCGTCCCCGAAACGGCCTCGTAGCAGTCCATCAGGTCCTCACGCTCACGGAAGCAGTACAGAAACACCGTCATGGCCCCGATGTCGAGCCCATGGGCGCCGAGCCACATGAGGTGATTCAGAATGCGGGTGATCTCGTCGAACATGACGCGGATGTACTGGGCGCGGATGGGCGCCTCGATGCCGAGGAGCTTCTCGATGGCAAGCACGTAGCCGTGTTCGTTGCACATCATGGACACGTAGTCCAGGCGGTCCATGTAGCCGATGCTCTGGTTGAATGGCTTGCTCTCGGCCAGCTTCTCCGTCGCCCGGTGCAGCAGCCCGATATGGGGATCCGCCCGCTCGATCACCTCCCCGTCCATCTCGAGCACCAGACGCAACACACCGTGGGCGGCGGGATGCTGCGGACCGAAGTTCAGGGTGTAATTGCGGATCTCAGGCATCGTCCTTCGCCTCGTCCTGCTCCGCCTCGACGTAGCGGCTGTCATCGCGCAGTACCCGCGGCACCAGAGTACGCGGCTCGATGCTCACAGGCTCGTACACCACACGCTGCTTCTCGGGGTCGTAGCGCATCTCAACGTGACCGATAAGTGGAAAGTCCTTGCGGAACGGATGCCCGACGAAGCCGTAGTCGGTCAGAATGCGCCTCATGTCCGGGTGTCCCTCAAACAAGATGCCGAACAGGTCGAACGCCTCGCGCTCGAACCAGTTTGCTGAGTTCCACACTTCCACGACGGAACTGACCCTTGGAGGCTCGTCCTGTGCGTAGCATTGCACCCGCACACGCAGGTTGTTGCTCACCGAGAGCAGATGGTACACAACCGCGAAGCGGCGCTCCTGTCCGCCGTCGGGCCCCGGTGTCCCCGGCGCCACGCCGCGTGAGAAGCCGGAACTGGTGGCGCCGTCGCTGGTTTGCCACTCTCCTACGCCGTACGCGCTGTAATCCACGCCGCACAGATCTATGAGTTGCTCGAAGGCGAACTCTGCCTCGTCTCGCAGGGCCTGACAGACCGGGAGCAGCTTTGCCGCGGGCACGTCCATGGTCACCTCGCCCACTGCCTCCACGCAGCGTACCCCGTCCACGCTGAAGCGCTCCTGTAGACGCACGGCAAGCGATTCGGGTGAGAGTGTCATGCGGTGTCTAGCGGGCGATGGTACTGGTTCGGCGAATCTTGTTCTGAAGCTGAAGAATGCCGTACAGAAGCGCTTCGGCCGTCGGAGGGCATCCAGGGACGTAGATGTCCACCGGCACGATTCGGTCGCAGCCGCGGACCACGGAGTAGGCGTAGTGATAATAGCCGCCGCCGTTTGCGCAAGAGCCCATGGAAATCACCCAGCGCGGCTCCGACATCTGGTCGTAGACCTTGCGCAGCGCCGGCGCCATTTTGTTCACTAGGGTCCCGGCCACGATCATGACATCCGACTGGCGGGGGCTGGGTCGAAAGAGTATGCCGAATCTGTCCAGGTCGTAGCGCGCCGCTCCGGCGTGCATCATTTCAACGGCGCAGCACGCCAGCCCGAAAGTCATTGGCCACATGGAACCCGTACGAGCCCAGTTGATGAGCTTGTCCGCCGTCGTCGTGACGACGCCCTCCTGAAGGATGCCTTCTACTCCCATTCCAAGGCCCCCTTCTTCCACTCGTAGATAAAGCCGATAACCAGTATGGCGAGGAACAGCATCATGGCCAGAAATCCGAACAACCCGATCTCATCCAGCACGACCGCCCACGGAAAGAGGAAGGCGATCTCCAGATCGAAAATAATGAAGAGGATGGCGACCAGATAGTAGCGGACGTCGAATTTCATCCGCGAGTCTTCGAAGGGCTCAAAGCCGCATTCGTAGGGCGAAAGCTTCTCGTCGTCGGGTCGCCGTGGCCCCAGCAGAAACCCTGCCAGCATTGGTATTACGCCGAACAGGATGCCTATCACTAAGAACACCAAAATAGGGACATAGTTCTCTAGCATGACAGTCTGGCCTTCGCTACCTGCGCACGGTGCCGTGACCGCCGAGCGCTGCCGCGGCGATGGCTGCTCTGATGGGCAAGCAGCCGGGGTGGTGTCAGCTGGATAAGAAGCTGTGCTTGCTGCTCACTTCAGCAACCTAAACCAGCTCTCGGGGGTCCGTGAAACTGGGTATCCATTCGCCCGCACAGATGCTGGTGCCGATGGCCGGACTCGAACCGGCACGGCTCTCGCCACTGCCCCCTCAAGACAGCGTGTCTACCAATTCCACCACATCGGCAGTGTACATTCGTCCGGCCCGGCAGGCCCCCCGGACCCAGCCTATCCTGGCGGTACGGACGGCACGTCCGACGGCTTGTCCGCGTCTTCCGGCTCGGCAGGAACATCTAGCAGCGTATCCTCGACGCTGGGTGCCGGCTGAACGCGCTCCACAACGCTGCTGCGATCGGCGACTCGCGTCCCCATATATGCCAGAACCATGCTGTTCAGGAAAAAAACCGCAGCCAGTACCGCGGTGACTCGGGTAAGGAACGACGCCGAGCCGCGCGACCCGAAAACAGTACCCGACGCCCCAGCGCCGAACGCCGCGCCCATGTCGGCGCCCTTTCCGTGCTGCAACAGCACCAGGGCGATGAGCGATATGGCTACCAGTATCTGAACAACAAGTAGGACAGGTTGCATTGTATCAGACCTACGCCCGGCAAATCGCCAGGAAATCCTGTGGCTTCAAGGAGGCACCGCCTATCAGGCCGCCGTCGATGTCCGGCGCCGCAACCAGGCCGTCGATATTGCCGGCATTCACGCTGCCTCCGTAGAGGATCCGCGTCGACTCTGCGACCGTTCCGTCGTGAGAGGCCATCTGTTCGCGGATGAAGGCATGCGCCTCCTGGGCCTGCTCGGGACTGGCGGTCTTGCCTGTGCCGATAGCCCAGACCGGCTCGTAGGCTATCACACCCTTGCCTACACCGGCGATGCCCACCTTCTCGATCACGGCGTTGACTTGACGCGCCACCACTTCGCGCTCCTTGCCCGCCTCACGTTCTTCCAGCAGCTCGCCCACGCAAAGTATCGGCTTCAGCCCCTCCTGCAGGGCTCGCGCGAACTTGTCGGCGACCAGCGAGTCGGTCTCGCCGTAGAGGTTGCGGCGCTCCGAGTGACCGACGATCACGTACTGACAGCCGAAGTCCCTGAGCATGGGTGCCGCTATCTCCCCGGTGAACGCGCCCGGGTCTTCCTTGGCTACGTTCTGGGCACCGAGCACCACAGACGTTCCCGAAATCAGGCGGCTGACCGTTTCCAGGTATACAAAGGGCGGACACACGACAACTTCCGTGTCGGTCACCGTGTCGAGACCCGATTTAATCCCTTCCACCAGCGCATGCACGC
>JASJBY010000071.1 GCA_030066245.1 Gammaproteobacteria bacterium | reverse complement strand
GGGCTTCAGGAGGCGTTGCAGAAGGAGTTCGACCTGAAGCTGGATATCCAGGGCTGGCTTGACGCCGACGACAGCCTGCACGAAGAGACGCTGCGGCGGAAGGTCCAGGACACGGCCGCCGAGGTCTACAAAGCCAAGGAGACGGCGGTGGGCAGCGCGGTGCTTAGGCATTTCGAAAAGGCCATCATGCTCCAGGTCCTGGACAGCTTGTGGAAGGAGCATCTGGCTGCCATGGATTACCTGCGCCAGGGTATCCACCTGCGTGGATATGCCCAGAAAAACCCGAAGCAGGAATACAAGCGGGAGGCCTTCGAGATGTTCGAAGATCTCCTGGAGCGGGTGAAGCATGACGTGGTGGGCATCCTTGCCCGCGTTCAGGTGCGGGCCGAGGAGGACGTGCAGGCCGTGGAGGAACAGCGCCGCAGCCGCGCACCCATGCGGTATTCGCACCCCGAGGCAGGCGGCTATCCCGTCGCGGCGGGCGCCATGGCGGCCATGGGCGGCGGCCCGCCCCCCGACCAGGCCCAGGCGCCCCCCGAGGCGGAACGCCATACCCCCTTCGTGCGCGAAGGCCGCAAGATAGGCCGCAACGAACCCTGCCCCTGCGGCTCCGGAAAGAAGTACAAGCACTGTCACGGGAAGCTCAATTGAGTGAGCAGTGAGCAGTGAGCAGTGAGTAGTGAGTAGTGAGTAGTGAGTAGTGAGTAGTGAAGAGTGACGGTCAGTCGTCGTGGGTCGGCAGATTCAAGCCGATAAGGACGGCTTCCGGTCAATGACCATAGGAGCTGTGGTATACGACACTGCGAGCCCCACACTGCCTTGCACGCCATGCAAGGCCAGTCCATCCTGTTGAAAACGCTTAACGCTTAACGCTTAACGCTTAACGAATCACGAATCACGAATCACGAATCACGCTTCACGCTTCACGCTTCACGCTTCACGAGTCACGAGTCACGAGTCACGAGTCACGAGTCACCATTCACGACTCACCAGTCACTATTCACTGTTAACCACTCACTGATCACCATTCACCTCCCACACTCATGCCCGTCCGACTCGCAGAACCCGACACGCTGTTGCCCGTGCCCGGGATCCGTCTCGGCGTGGCCCGGGCTGGCATCAGGTATCCGGACCGGGACGATCTGGTGGTGATGGAAGTCTCTGAAGGTTGCCGGTGTGCCGCGGTTTTCACTACCAACGCTTTCAGCGCGGCGCCGGTCAATCTGGCGCGCCTGCACCTCTCCGAGGCGGCGCCGCGTTATCTGCTGATCAACTCGGGAAACGCCAACGCCGGCACCGGCGACCGGGGTCTGGCCGATGCTGTTGCCTGTTGTCGTGCGACGGCGGAGCACACGGCCTGTGACGTCCGCAACGTGCTGCCTTTCTCCACCGGTGTGATAGGTGAGCCGCTGCCGGTGCAGAACATACGGGAGGCCATACCCCGGGCCCTGGAGCAGCTGCAGCAGTCCGGGTGGCTGCAGGCAGCGCGGGCAATCATGACCACGGATACGGTGGCCAAGGGATCATCCCGCCGTTTCCATGTGGATAGAGAGGTGATCACCGTTACGGGCATTGCCAAGGGAGCGGGCATGATTCGGCCGGACATGGCGACCATGCTGGCTTTCGTCGCCACCGACGCTCGGGTGCAACCCGACCTGCTGCAGGCATCGCTCCAGCAGACCGTGAACAAAAGCTTCAACCGCATCACCGTGGATGGTGATACCTCCACCAACGATGCCTGTGTGCTGCTGGCCACCGGCGCCAGCGGTGTTACGGAGATAGACAGCCCTACACATCCTGCCTACGCCGCCTTTACGGAGGCGCTGGACGCTGTCTGTCGGGAACTGGCCCAGGCGATAGTGCGGGACGGCGAGGGCGCTCATCGCTTCGTCACGGTCCGGGTGGAGAACGGGGCGAGCGAAGACGAATGCCTGGCGGTGGCCTACGCCGTTGCCCACTCGCCCCTGGTGAAAACGGCGTTATTTGCCGGTGACCCTAACTGGGGACGCATCCTGGCTGCCGTCGGGCGCGCGGGGGTGGACGGGCTGGATATAGCGCATGTTGGCATTCAGCTGGATGACGTGTCCATCGTGGAGCACGGGGCGCGTGCCCATGGCTACACCGAGGAGCAGGGACAGGCGGTCATGAAACAGGACGAGATAACGCTGCGCATTCAGCTCGGTCGAGGCGAGCAGCATGCCACCGTGTGGACCACGGATCTGTCCTACGATTACGTGCGCATAAACGCCGAGTACAGGACCTGACGGCATGGGGTCCATGGCGCGATGCCCGGCCGCGCTTTCAGCATCGAGGCGTCAGCAGGCTTGATCCACGTTGCTGCCGCGGTCATCGTCAATCGAGCCGGCGAGGTGCTCCTGGCCCGCCGACCCGAGCATGTCCACCAGGGTGGTCTGTGGGAGTTTCCGGGGGGGAAGCTGGAGCCTGCGGAGGACAGCCGCTCGGGCCTGGCCCGTGAGCTGGAGGAAGAGCTGGGCATTGTGCCGAGCGCCGCCCGTCCTCTCATACGCATCCCGCACCGCTACCCGGACAAGTCGGTGCTCCTGGACGTCTGGCGGGTGGACGCCTGGCGCGGAGAGCTCTATGGCCGGGAGGGCCAGACGGTGGAGTGGGTGCCCGTCGCGCAGCTCACCGAGCGGGCTTTCCCCGCCGCCAATCTGCCTATAGTCACGGCAGCACGACTGCCCGACCGCTATCTCATCACGCCGCAGCCCGGCGCCGACCAGGCGGCCTTTCTCGACGAGCTTGCCGAAAGTCTTCGCAGCGGTATGCGGCTGGTTCAGCTCCGGGTCAAGGAGCTGCCCTATCGGCGCTTGCGGGAGCTCGCGACCCGCGCCGCAGCGCTGTGTCATGGAGCCGGTGCCTCGCTGCTCGTGAACGGCGATGCACGGTTAGCGGAGGAGAGTGGCGCCGACGGCGTGCACCTTTCCGGCGCCCGACTGATGGCGTGCAGCGAGCGGCCGTTGCCGGCGGAGCGCTGGGTGGCCGCCTCCTGTCACGATGGACGGGAGCTGGAGCATGCCTGTCGACTGAGGCTCGACTTCGTCGTGCTGTCATCCGTCAAGTCCACCGCCAGCCACCCCCGCGCCCAGACCCTCGGGTGGGCGGCCCTGCGGCGACTCACCGAGCGGGCCACGCTGCCGGTCTACGCCCTCGGTGGCATGCAGCCCGCCGACCTGCCAGTCGCGTGGGAGCACGGCGCCCAGGGCATCGCCGCCATCCGCTCCCTGTGGACCGCCGCTTTGTGAGGCGCACCGCTTGGTTCTTTCCCGGCCGCCCCCGACCCACCGTTCCCTGAAACGGGCAGCGAGACGGCGGCGGAGCCTCAGACGCCGCCGTAGTCGCTGGCCGGTATGCGCAGCAGTATGACGATGATGCCTACCGCCAGCAGCACGAGCAGCACGCGCGCCACCAGCCCCGTCACCACGAAGCCAACCGTGATTCCGAAGGTGACCACAATCAGGACGATGGCTGTGCGCTTGGCCTTGAGGGGCATGGACCGGTCGCGCCGCCAGGCTCGAATGGAAGGTCCGAACAGGCGATTGCTGAGCAGCCAGCGGTAGAAGCGCTCTGAACCCCGTGCGTAACAGGCGGCGGCCACCAGCAAGAAGGGTGTGGTGGGCAGCAGTGGCAGGATCGCCCCCAGCACGCCGAGGCCCACAAACAGCGTCCCCAGGCCAATCAGTACCCAGCGCGCCCAACGGGAGTCGAGCAGATGGACTTCGGCATCGCTGTCGGCGTCGACGCCCGCGTCTTCCAGGGCCGCTGCGATCGGATGCTGTCCTTTGGCACTGCTCGTATCAGGTGCTGAAGACGTGGAGGTTGCCATCGACGGCTCTGGCTTGCACTTCGCTCTCGAACAGCTGTTGGTTAGATTCGCGCAGGCGGCGGCTCACCTCACGACCCATGTTCATTTGCAGGATGGTGAATTGCTCGGGCTGCGCCTTGTAAATTTGATCCAGCGTGCTGCCGGAAAGTTCGAGCGCCGTGCAGCTGCTTACCGCCAGCACCGATGCGCTTCGTGGCTCCAGATCCATCAAAGCCATCTCGCCGAAGCAATCCTTGGGCTCCAGGCGTCGCAGCACATAGTCCTCGCCCCGCCATGCCTTCAGGACCGCCGCCTGACCTGTGCGCAGCACAAACATGGAGCGGGCTTCATCGCTCTCCCGAAAAAAGTAGCTGCCCGCGCTGACCGATACGACCGGCGCGACGTCCAGAATCAGCGTCAGGGCATCGGGGTTCAGCCCGCCGAAGAGAGCGATATCCTGGAGAAACTTCAACTCATCGGACATGTAGGTAGCGCTCCCGGCGCTTCATCGCATGGTCACCAGCTCCTCGGCGCTGGTGGGATGGATGGCGACCGTGTCGTCCAGATCCTGCTTCGTCGCCCCCATGCGCACGGCCACGGCAAAGCCCTGCAGGATCTCATCCGCGCCCGTGCCGATGATATGACAGCCCACGACTTTCTCCTGCACGCCGACCGTAACCAGCTTCATGGCGGTCTTCGGTTTTCGTCGCGTGAAGGCGTGGTACATGGGCGTGTAGCGCGACTGGTAGATCTTGACTGCATCGCCGTGCAGTCGCCTGGCTTCGTCCTCCGTCAAGCCCACGGTGCCGATGGGCGGGTGGCTGAAGACCACCGACGGTATATTTTCATAAGACAGCTTGCGCTCGGGCTGACCGCCGAACAGGCGATCACCCAGACGTCGCGCCGCGGCGATTGCCACGGGCGTGAGGGGCTTTCTTCCCGTCACGTCGCCTACCGCGTAAACCCCGGGCACATTGGTGTTCTGGTACTCGTCGGTGACGACGTAGCCCTGTGGATCCACCCGCACATCGGTGGCCGCCAGATTCAGCGCGTCCGTATTTGGCACGCGACCCACGGCCCAGATCAGGCAGTCGTAGCCAGCCAGCACCTGGTCGGTGTGAGTGGTGAAATGCAGCGAGCCCGTCGGGTCGCGTTCGATAGCGGCGATGATGGTGTTGGCGTGGATGCTGATCCCGTCGTTAACCATTTCCTGCATCAGCGTTTCCCGCAGCATGGCCTCGAAGCCGGGCAGAAAGTCCTCGTCTGCGCGCAGGAACAGGGTCACTTCGCAGCCCAGCGCGTTTAGAACGCCGGCCAACTCCACGCCGATGTAGCCGCCACCCACAATGGCTACCCGACCCGGACAGTCTTCCAGATCGAAGAAGCCGTCCGATGTGATTCCCAACGCCGCACCCGGCACGTCCAGGACCATCGGGCGGCTACCCGGCGCGATAACCAGGTGATCCGCGCTGTACTCCTCGCCCGCCACCTCGATGCGGTGATTGTCCAGGAATCGGGCATGCCCCTGGATCTCACTGATGTTCGAATCGGCCAGGTAGGTGTGGTACCAGTCGTTGATGCTCCCAATGTAGTTCTCTCGCTTCGCCTGCAAGCGCTGCCAAAGGAAAGCCTTCTTTTCGATCTGAAAACCGTAGTCGACGGCATCCGCCAGGCCATGGGCAATGGAGGCGGCATTCCACATGACTTTCTTGGGCACGCAGCCCAAATTCACGCAGGTGCCGCCCAGTTCGTCCACCTCGACCAAGGCGCACTCGGCACCGTGCCGCGCTGCTCTTTCAGCGACCGAAAGACCCCCGCTGCCGCCCCCGATGGCGATCAGATCGTAGTGCTTGCTCATGGCTGCATCCGCGATAAATGTGGCGCTAATTTATCCGATTCCATGCAAGTTGTCGCCGCCGCGGCCGGCCCGGCGGTCTTGCGCCAAAAGGGCAAAGCCGGTAGCGTATCGGCGCATCAAAGCACCCCCGGAACACGGATCGGCTCCGCCCTCTTCTCGGCACCTGATGCATCAGCGCTATCGACTCCTGCGGCTGCTGGCAGATGGCCGGTTTCACTCCGGAGAAGCACTCGGCGCAGCCCTGGGGATCGGCCGCAGTGCCGTGTGGAAGCTGGTGGCATCACTGGGTGAGCTGGGTCTCGAAGTGTTTGGCGTCACAGGCAGGGGATACCGGCTGGCGTATCCCATCGAATTTCTTGACAGGGGGCGCATACTCGATGCGATCGCTCCGCCGACGCGCCAACTGATCGCAGATGTGGACGTTCACAACAGTCTCGAATCCACCAACCGGTTGCTGCTCGAACGGGCTGCCAACGGCCTCGCCAACGGGTCCGTTTGCCTCGCCGAGCATCAGACCGACGGCAGGGGGCGGCGCGGTCGCTCCTGGGTCTCACCGTTCGGGGCAAACGTTTACCTGTCCCTGTACTGGCGCTTCGATGCCGCTCCTCAAGGCCTCAACGGGCTCAGCCTGGCTGCCGGCGTTGCCGTTGCGCGGGCGCTTGGCGCGGCCGGCATAGACGGCGTCGGATTGAAGTGGCCCAACGATATCATCTGGGAGCAGCGCAAGCTTGCCGGTATCCTGATAGAGATGTCGGGGGAAGCCACCGGCCCCACTCACGTGGTGGCGGGCGTGGGGCTGAACGTGGCAATGCCGCGGTCGGCGGGAGAGCATATCGACCAGCCTTGGGCGGATGTGCAGACGGCTTCAGGCGGGGCGCAGGACAGAAACCAGCTCTCGGCAGGGCTGATACAAGAGCTGGCCGTCGCGTTCTCGGAGTTCGCCACGGCAGGGCTCGGCCCTACCTTGCTGCATGAGTGGGAACGCCTGGATGTCATCCGGGGGCGAACGGTTGCATTGCGCACGGGCCAGGGAGAGGTCGTCGGTACAGCGGTCGGTCTGGACGAGTTCGGCTCCCTCCTGGTGATGGTCAATGGAAAGACCCAGCGGTATCACTCCGGTGAGGTCAGTCTGAGGGTTTGATGGGCAACACGCTGGTAGTGGACGCCGGTAACAGTTCGTTGAAATGGGCACTCGCCCATGGGCTGGAGTTGGATGGACAGGCGCGCAGGCCCTATCGGGAGGCGACCCTGAGTGAGATTCTGGACAGCGGCTGGTCCGAGCTGGCCAAGCCGGAGCGGGTCATGGTGGCCAGTGTGGCGGGGGACGCGGCGCAGGAAACGCTCCGAAGCTGGGTGGCGGCCCGCTGGGACGAGGACGCGGAGTTCGTGGTGCCCGGGCGCGCGTCCCACGGTGTCATCAACGCCTATATGAGCCCCGAACGCCTCGGCGCCGATCGCTGGGCGGCTTTGATTGCCGCCTACCGCCGTTTCGGCGGTCCCTGCTGTATCGTCGACTGCGGCACGGCCGTCACCATCGATGCCGTGTCGGCATCAGGGGAGCATCTCGGCGGGCTGATCCTGCCGGGAATCACCATGATGCGCCGTGCCCTGGTGGAGAACACGCAGCAGATCGGGCCCGTTTCCAGGGGCCAGGTTTCCCTGCTGGCACGCAACACCGAGGATGCCGTCACCGCCGGAACGCTATACACGGTCGTTGCCGCGGTTGACCGCATCGTCGCCGACGTGGCGGCCGAACTGGGGGAGCCGGTCGTGCGCCTAGCCACCGGTGGCGATGCCCAGATGCTGCTGCCCCTATTGACGGAGGGCTGGCGCCACGAGCCCGATCTCGTCCTGCACGGGCTGGCTTTCCTGGCAGAGGAGCGGGATCCGCAATGAAGTGGTTCATCTACTTTCTTGTGGTGGCGAATCTGGCCTTCTTTCTGTGGCAGTATCGTCGCGGCGATGTCACTACTGCGGTTCCCAGAGTCGCCGATATTACCGCCGGCCCCCGACTGCTCCTTCGCCATGAAGCGGACGACGACAGTCTGCTGCCGAGGGGCACGCTTGCCCAGACCGACCCGTCTGCTGCTGATCCGGCAACCAGCGACGCGGCCGCATCGTCAAGTGAAGCGGCCGTTCAAAGCAACGCCAGTCAGAACCCCGACGCGACGCCCGCTTCAGCGCGTGCTGTAGCGAAGGTCACGTTGGACCGCTCCGCCGCCATGGCGGCGAACCCCCGGGGGATGGCGCAAACCTGTCTGGCCGTCGGGCCCTTCAGCGCAGATGACCCTGTGGCGGACCTGCTCGACTGGTTGCAGGGAAACGGCGCCGAGACCACTTCCCGTTGGAGTGAACGGGAGACGCCGAGCCGTTACTGGGTCTACCTGCCGCCCTTGGAGACGGTCGAGCAGGCCAGGGCGGTGCTGCGACGACTCAAAGACGATGGTCTGCAGGACTACATCCGAGTCATGCGCGGCCCCATGCGCAACGCCATTTCCCTCGGTCTGTTCAAGCAACGGGATTCAGCAGAAAGGCGCCTGGCACAGCTGCGCGCCAAGGGCTACGATCCGGAACTGGACATCCGCTACAAGTCGGAGCGGGTGCGATGGCTGGACGTGGCGTTCCCCGCCGGCCTGCGTTTTCCGGACGCGGCCTTCAGCGCAGCCTTCCCAGCCGTCGCCTGGACGCCCGCCGGCTGCCCCGCCGCAGGGCCAATTGCAGGCGCATCCGCGATTCCCTAGAATTTTAAGTGGTCGCGACCCCTAGTCTGGGTAGTCGCACCCTGCGCCCCGATAGTTAAACGGTATAACCGGTGATTTGTAATCACCTGTTCCGGGTTCGATTCCTGGTCGGGGCTCCAATAAAAACAATAGCTTAGTATAAAGCCCTTCTGGAAACTTCTGTCCATGGTACACTTTTGGTACAGTTGTCGTGTACCAAGAGGGTTGTCCCGTGGCCACTATCACCAGAAATTCCTCGGGAAACTGGAAGGCTATTGTCCGGAAAGTGGGATGGCCAACTACTGTCAAGACGTTCCGCACCAAACGCGACGCGCAGGATTGGGCGCGCCGTGTAGAGGACGAAATAGTTCGCGGTGTCTACATCCAGCGTGGACCAGCCGAGCGCATGACGTTGAAGACCGCCCTCAAGCGGTATCTCGAAGAGGTCACCTTAACCAAGAAGCCCGCCACTCAAGATACGGAACGAAAGAGAGCGGTGCCCCTCCTTGAGCGATTGGGCGGTTACGCCCTTGTGGCAATCACCCCCGATGTTGTGGCTCGATATCGCGATGAGCGGCTCGCTGAAGGCAAGAGCAATAACACCGTCCGCTTGGAGCTTGCGCTGCTGGGCCACCTGTACAACATGGCGATTCGAGAGTGGCATCTCGGGCTTGCCTACAACCCTGTCGCGAATATCCGGCGTCCAAATCCGGGGCGGGGGCGCAATCGCCGCCTCTCTAAGACTGAAGAGGCAAACTTACTTGCCGCCTGTGACTCCCACAGTAACCCCATGCTCGGGTGGATCGTACGCCTGGCGATCGAGACTGGCATGCGGACGGGAGAGATCGTCACGTTAAGGCGGGACCAAGTGGATTTGTTTCGTCGCGTGGTTCGGCTTTCTGAGACGAAGAATGGGAGTGCCCGCACGGTGCCACTCAGCCGGGAGGCCGTCCGCGTGCTAACTGAGGCCTTAAGCCACCCTGTTCGACATGCGGACATCGACCTGATTTTCTGGGGCGAGCCAGGACGGGATGGAAAACGCCGGCCGTACACGTTTCAGCTCGTCTGGCGCCAAGCTTTGCAGCGGGCCGGCATCACAGGCCTGCGATTTCACGACCTCAGGCACGAGGCCGTATCTCGCTTGGTGGAAGCAGGATTAAGTGACCAGGAGGTCGCGGCAATCTCCGGACACAAGTGCATGCAGATGCTTAAACGGTACACTCATCTGCGGGCAGAGGATCTGGTGGCGCGGTTGGACAAGGTGTCGGCTCGAGCGTAACGTTATGAAACCCAGGTTTTGGCATTGGTGGTCAGGAGCACCTATTGGTTAGTCGTGTTATGGAGCCATTGGATCTCCTTACGGGTACATCCCGCCAGCGGAGTGAGCTAGCGCACCTGAATGGGGTTCAGGTGGTCGGAGGTTCAAATCCTCTCGCCCCGACCAATAAAAACAATTACCTACGCTTACATTAGCTCGCTCAGGCCCTGTGTGGCTAAACCGGCGGCTAAACTTTTTCACCGAATCACGTCGTTTCGCGTAGCCGGACCGTGGGTTTCCGCCCACCTCCCGGTGCGCGTCGGTCGCGTGCCTGCCTAATGGCGAGAGGCGCGAGTACCCGGGGATCCGAAACGATTCGCGGCGTCCAGACCGACCCCGAGGGTGGGGTGGGATGTGATCCTTGCGACCCCATGCGCGTTATATCCCTTTCCCATGCGGGGCGCTCCACGGAGGTGTTGACACGCACGTCAGCATGCCGGCGGCGACCACAGCATCCAGGATGACTCACCAACCATGCGCCTAGCCCGACCGCTGCAACGCGCCATTTGGTTTGCGACGCAGCGACACTTGGCTTGCGACAGCCGTAAGGAGCCCCGCACGGTCCCATTATGAGCTTCGATGCGGACCTCCTCCACGCGACCGACGCCGCGATGCTACGCCGTGGCATGGGCTAGCTGAAGCAGACCAGCAACGCCACTGGGGGCGTCGGTGGGCGTTCCTGCCCACGGGGCGGGGAATCGCGGGTCGATCGACAAACCCTAAGCCAAACCATGAAAGCGGCCGATACAGTGATCAGGCAAAAAAGATATAGCGGTCAATTGCCAGACGCGCGGAAGTGACCACCGCGCTCTGCGATGTGGGGATTCAAGGCGCGGCGGTGAAGGAGCACATCGGCCTCATGGTCGGCGAGGCGTCATTCCGTTAGCGCTCTGCGCAAGGGGCCACTCCACTGCTGTAAGGCTTGGAGGGCGCGTGGATGAACGCAGGAGTTCATTGCCCATGCTGTGATGCGCTTCTTCCCGAGGTGCCATCGGGAAGCCCAGGCTGCCGCCACTGCGGGCAGCCGATTAACGTCGAGACAACCCCTTCCAACCGCACCCGGCGCGTGATGACGGTGGCGCAGGCGGCGTCTGCCTCGCAGACCAATCACGTTCACCAGCTAGACCTGCGGACATTGGGCACCGCTGACCTGGCGAAGCGGGAGCTGGAGAGGGAAAAGAGCAGGCGTGAGGCTCCAAGCGATAGCGCCCTCGCGAGGCAGCAGCTCGTGGAGCGCATTGCGCAGTGCTCAGCCGACCCATCCGAGCGCAAAATGGCGGCACTGCATGCTGCCTGGGGTGCCGCGCTTGCGGGTGAGGATTACTGGCCCTACCTGTGCCTCCTTCATTGGGCGCGGCTCGAAGAAATCACCG
>JASJBY010000070.1 GCA_030066245.1 Gammaproteobacteria bacterium | reverse complement strand
AGGTCGACCTGAAGCTCAAGCCGCTGGGCAACCAGCAGGTACGGTCGGGAGGCCCAGTCAGGATTCCCAACACGGATGTCATCAACAGTGATCCGCGGGCTAAGGGAAGGACGTAGGGTGATCTCTCCGTCGATGGTGAGCGGCCGACCGAAAGCCTCCGAACCTTGTGCCTCAATCTGGCCACGAAACCGTTCGGTCTGGACGTACCACGGAATCAGGAGCACCAGCACACCGAGCGCAAGCACCGGAATCCCAAGACCGATGAGGAGCGTTTTCAGGAGGCGCATGAGCCGTACTCCGAGTCGCACATACTCTTAGGTCAGCTAGAGCGGAGGCGTGTTCCCCGGCGGCGTGATTCCGAGCCGTGACCCCGAGGGCCCGACGGCTGGGGTCCGGAAACTCTCAGGGCTGGACAGCCGCCACCGGCCGCTGCCCGGCCTGCTTCTTCTGCTGGGCTTTCCGATAGGTCGCCTTGGCAGCATCCGTAGCCGTGAACATCTCCAGCTCGGCCATGTCGTGCTCCTCGACGGACGTCAGCGCCAGATCCGTGTAGTCGGAGGTATCTTTCTCGACGCTCCGCGAGATGCGGCGGAACTGCCAGGCCAGTCGCACGAACGCCGCGTGTTGGCGAAAAAACTCTCCGACGTGGCGTGTGTAGAAGACAAGCGGGTTTTCCAACGGCATCCCGGGGCGACGGTCCTTACGGTACCTTCGCCGCAGTAGCCCACCATCCAGGGGATGAATCCGGCCACAGCGCATTATGCCGTAGAACTTCAAAATTTTGTTGCTCATGGCCCGCGGGGCGAAGCCCCGTGCCTTTGCCCGGCGCAGCAGTGTCGCCACGTGGGCGGGCGAGTAATAGGCATCCCAGGCATCCCGATAAACTTGCAGCAGTTCCTCCCGAGACATCTTCGGATGGTCCGTCACCACATGCACCAGATCATAGCGATTCATGTCCGTGTCCATGGCCACGCCCTGCTGGTAGAGCTTCTGGTGATCGGCAGAACCGGGCAGCGGCGTGAGGATGAAGAACTCCAGCAAATCGACCGGCAACTCGCGCTGAATGATGCTGATGTCCCGCAGGATCGAGTCGCGGGTATCTCCAGGAAAGCCGAGGATGTAGCCAGCATAGGTCGTCACGCCGACGGCATGCCAAGCCTGGAACATTGCCCTGTACTCGGTGATCCGATTCTGGCCTTTGCGCGCCTCACTGAGGGTTTCCGGGTTGATGTTCTCCATGCCGATAAAAACCCTGGTTACCCCTGCACGACGCGCTTTTTCCATGAAACGCGGGATCTTGTGACACATGGTGTCCACCTGGATGACGAGCTTGACGGGCAGGCCCTCATCTTCTCGCAGCTGGATCAGCCGGTCGAACAGTGTTTCCCACTCCCTGTTGCGAGCAAAATTGTCATCGGTGATGAAAAAGCTGTGGACTCCCTGAGCCAGATTGCTGCGCACTATGCGCTCCACGTCGTCAGCGCTGCGAAAACGTGATTTTCGTCCCTGCACGTTGATGATGGTGCAGAAGCTGCACAGGTAGGGGCAGCCGCGCCCGGCATCGAAGGATGTATGCTTGTTGTAGGTACGCCGGACCCGTTCAACCGGGAGATACGGCACCGGCTGCCGTTGCAGGCCCGGGAGATCGCTCAGGAAATCGTAGATGGGCTTGAGCTGGCCCCGGTAAGCATCCTGGAGCACCGTCTCCAGGCGACCCTCCGCCTCTCCGGCGAAAAGCGATATGCCGAGGTCCAGGGACTCCTTCAGGTCGTGAGTGAGTTCCGGCAGCATCGCCATGCAGCCGCTGACATGGAAGCCACCGATACAGCACTGAATTCCAGCAGCGCGAAGCTCGCGCGAAATATCCAGGGCGCGCGGGAATTGATTGGACTGAACCCCGACGAAGCCCACTAGACCGTGGCCGCCGGATGCCCGGATCTTCTTGACAATCGCCGCTGCCTTAACCCGAGTGTTGGTTT
The DNA here is from genome assembly GCA_030066245.1 of Gammaproteobacteria bacterium. Taxonomy (GTDB): domain Bacteria; phylum Pseudomonadota; class Gammaproteobacteria; order JAABTG01; family JAABTG01; genus JASJBY01. The sequence continues at coordinate 9,173 of JASJBY010000070.1, read as the reverse complement.
CGTCCAGGGCGGTGATCTCGATGTGCACGTCGTCGCCAAGAACCCGCCGCTCGACGCAGTCCTGTCCAATGCCGTAGAGGGCTGCCAGCGAATTCGCCGGTATGATCGAACGTAGCCACTGAATGGGATACCCGTCGTCATCGTAGTGGGAAGGCTTGATGAGAACGAGGTGGAAAACCTTTGACGCGGACATACGGGTACCTGGCATCCTCTACAGGGCAGCAAGACGGGAAACGGTCAACTTACGGGCCGGAGCCCGATTCGACACGACAGTAATTGGCATGCGACGCCGGCGCGGGTGATCAAGACTGAGCAGCCGCCAGGGGGCGCCGGACACCCCGCTTCTTCTGCTGGGCCTTCTGGTAGGTGGCCTTGGCGGCGTCCGTGGCCGTGAAGATCTCCAGCTCGGCCATGTCGTGATCCTGCACCGGCGTTAAGGCAAGGTCCGTGTAGGGGGCCGTGTCTTTCTCCACCCGGCGGCAGATGCGATGGTACTGCCAGACCAGCCGTACGAAATCCAAATGCTTGGCGACGAACTGCCAGACAAAGCGCCCGTAGAAAATCACGGGGTTCTCCAGGGGCATGCCGTGCCGACGGTCCCGGCGGTACTTGAGCCGCAACAGTCCTCCGTCCAGGGGATGCATCTTCTCGCAGCGCACCAGAGCGTAGAACTTGAGCACCCTGCTCTTCATCTTCCGAGGCGGAACGCCCCGCGCCTTGGCCCTGTGGAGCAGCGTCTCCACGTGCGCCGGCGAGTAGTAGGCGTCCCAGGCCTCCTGGTAGACCTGGAACAGCTCTTCCCGGGACATCTTGGGGTGGTCGGTGACCACGTGGGTCAGGTCGTAGCGGTTCATGTCCGCGTCCATGGCCACGCCCTGCTTGTAGAGCTTCTGGTGGTCGGCCGAACCCGGCAGGGGCGTGAGGATGAAGAGCTCCAGCAGGTCGACGGGAAGCTCCCGCTGGATGATCTTGATGTCACGCAGAATGGACTCGCGGGTGTCCCCCGGGAAGCCCAGTATGTAGCCGGCATAGGTCGTCACACCTCGGTCTTGCCAGGCCTGGAGCATCGCCCGGTACTCGGTGATGCGATTCTGGCCCTTTCTCGCCTCACTGAGCGCGTCCGGGTTGATATTCTCCATGCCGATGAACACCCGATACACGCCCGCCCGACGGGCTTTCTCGATGAAGCGCGGGATTTTGTGGCACATGGTGTCGACCTGGATGATGAACTTGATAGGCAAGCCTTCTCCCTCGCGCAGCTCGATCAACCGGTCGAATAGCGATTCCCACTCCTTGTTGCGGGCGAAGTTGTCGTCGGTGATGAAAAACGTGCCGACCTTCTGCTCCAGATTCGTGCGTACCAGGTGCTCCACGTCGTCGGCACTACGGAAACGGGACTTCCGTCCCTGGACGTTGATGATGGTGCAGAAGCTGCAAAGATACGGACAGCCACGCCCGGCATCGAAGGAAGTCAGCCGGCCGTAGGTTCGCCTGACCCGTTCCTCTGGGAGGTATGGCACGGGCTGGTCCTGCAGCCCGGGGAGGTCGTCCATGAAGTTATAGATGGGCTTCAGCTCTCGCCGGTAGGCGTCCTGGAGCACCCTTTCCAGGCGGCCCTCGGCCTCCCCGGCGAACAGCGATATTCCAATATCGAGGGCTTCCTTCAGGTCGGCCGTCAGCTCCGGCAGCATTGCCATGCAGCCGCTGACGTGGAAGCCGCCGATGCAGCACTGAATGTCATGGGAGCGCAATTCCCGGGCAAGGTCCATGGCGCGGGGGAACTGGTTGGACTGAACCCCGACGAAGCCCACCAGGCCGTGTCCGCCCGAAGCGCGTATCTGCTTGACGATGGCAGCCGCCTTGACCCGGGTGTTGGTCTCGTCCAAAGCGGTGATCTCGATGCGCACGTCGCGCCCCAGCGCCTGCCGCTCGGCGCAGTCCAGACCGATTCCGAAGAGGGCCGCCAGCGAGTTTGCCGGTATGATGGAGCGTACCCACTGGATGGGGTATCCCTCGTCGTCGTAGTGGGTCGGCTTGATTAGGACGAGATGAAAAACCCTGGGCTCAAGTGTGCCCGACATGCGAATCCCCCCGGCAGCTGTGTCATCACCGTCGAGGAGTATACACGTCCAGCACTGCCACAGCACTCTGAAAAACGCACGAGCGGCTAAACCTGGCGGGCCCATGTGCCGACCTGCGGTGTAGCGTAATTCGAAGCATTTATCTAGAATCGGCCAAGCCGTTCGGTGGCGAAGCAGCTATGGGACTTAGCGCCTGCGACCGTGCGCGACACCCCCGGGTGAGCTCTTCAGCCCCCCTGCCGGGTCAAGAACGGTCTTAACGCCTATGTACACCGATTATTTCGGACTACGAGAGCGTCCGTTCTCGATTACGCCGGACGCGCGATATCTCTATCTCAGCCCCCACCACCGGGAGGCGCTCGCTCATCTGCACTTCGGCATCGGCGAGGGTGGCGGCTTCGTTCAGCTGACCGGAGACGTGGGCACGGGTAAGACGACCGTATGTCGCGCGCTGCTCGAGCAGCTCCCGCCCCACGTGGACACGGCCCTGGTGCTCAATCCGGCTGTTACCGTGCGTGAGCTCCTGCAGACCGTCTGCGAGGAGCTGCTGATCGATGTGCCGCCCGACTGCCAGTCCAACAAGACGTTCATCGAGGAAATCAACAGCCACCTTCTCGATGCCAACGCCCGCGGTCGGCGAAGCATCCTAATCATCGACGAAGCGCAGAATCTGAGCAAGGAAGTGCTGGAGCAGGTTCGTCTGTTGACAAATCTGGAGACCTACGAGACCAAGCTGCTGCAGATCTTTCTCATAGGCCAGCCGGAGCTGCGCGACCTCCTCAGCGATAGGGGCCTGCGCCAGGTTGCCCAGCGCGTGACCGCGCGCTACCACCTGCCCGCCCTGGACAGCTCGGAAACCCGCCAGTACATTCAGCATCGCTTGGCCGTGGCAGGCTGCAGTCACATGCTGTTCTCGAAGCGAGCCCTACGCCGTGTCTACCGGCATACCAAGGGGGTTCCGCGCTTGATCAACATCCTCTGCGACCGTGCCCTGCTCGGTGCTTACGTGAAGAACCGGCCGCGGGTCAGCGCGGCCATCGTGGAGCACGCGTTCCACGAACTCGCCGGCCGGCCAAGCTCTCTCCGCCGGGCATGGCCACGCGCGGCCCTGGCAACCTCGGGCGCGGCAGCGGCGGGGCTGCTCATGGCCTGGGGCCTGACGGCGCCATGGCAGGCTGGCGAGTTCAGGACCGACCCGGAGACACCGAACGCGGAGATAGCCAGCGGCGTCATCCTGGGCACGCCACCGGCTGTGGCTTTGGTCTCGGATCATTCGCCCAAGGGAACTTCAGCGAACACGGCCGGCAGGCAGTTGCCGGAAGTCGAAGAGGCTTCCCTGGCCGGGAACGAGCCGCCGGATCTGCACGCCAGTCCGGCGGAGATCCCCGGCATGGACATCGCCGCGAGTTCCGGCGGGGGTCCGACGCTGCGTGACGCCGCGGCACTGGCCGACGCGCCCTCGGCTGCGGCGCCGGGGCTACTGCCGCATCCCGTGGCGCCTGCCGACCGACTGCTGGCTGAATGGGGGGTCGCGCCCCGCAGCAGCGAGGATATTCCCCTTTGCGAGTGGGCGCAGGTGCAGGGGCTTCGCTGTCTGGTGGGCCACGGGGACTGGTCAGACCTGCGCCGCTTCAACCGCCCGGCCATCATCAGCCTGCTCAGTATCCAGGGAGAGGCCATGCCCGTGGTGGTTACGGCCATGACGGAGGACAGCGTGACCTTGGGGCTGAGGGGCAGAGACATCACCTTTCCGTTGAAGGAGTCGTCGCAGACATGGCAGGGAGAGTATCTGCTCCTGTGGCGCCCGCCGACGCCGAAGGCTGAGCTCGCCAGCACCGGCTCGTCCGGTGCCCTGGTTCTCTGGCTGCGCGAGGCCCTGAGGCGAATTGACGGCAGCAACGGCACTGCCGGGAATAGCATGGCCTTCGACGGTGCCCTGCAGCAACGCATCATGGCCTTCCAGCGCTCCCGAAACATACTGGTCGATGGCGTTGTCGGTCGGGAGACCCTTATTCACCTGAATACGGCTCTGGGCGACCCGGCAATACCGTTGCTCCGGCCGACTCCGACGAGCTAGCGAGGGCGCGCGGCCGACCATGTCGTATATTCTCGATGCCCTCAGGAAGTCCCAGCAGGAACGCCAGCTGGGTAAGGTGCCGACCATTGACGCCAGTCAGCTGGACATGGAACCTCGCCATCCAGCGCCCACGCGCTGGGTTTATTCGGCCGTGGTCCTCGCCGTGGCGGCCATCATCGTCGCGGCTTACGGCGTTCTCGACAATAGTTCGCCTGCGCCAACGGCGAGCCCCCTTACCGCGCCTTCGTCCGAGGCATTGCGGGAGCTAAACCAGGCAGCAGCCACCCCAGCTGCGCGCCGCCCTCATGGGGACGGGCCGGCCGTGCCCGCGGCGGGATCGCATGCGCCGACCCCGGAGGCGCTGTCGGCAGAGATCGGTATCGACACCAACAAGCTTCGACCGGGACCCGTGCCTTTCGAGCTTTTTGGCGCAGAGGTCCCGGGTGAGCCAAAGGCGGAGGCGATGCCGGCGACCGCCGTTGCTGCCCTGTCAGCCAGCAGGGAAGCGCCTGATCCGGCATCGCTGGTGAGCGCTGAGCTGGACACCGCCGTTCCGCTTCTGCGCCAGCTGTCCTCCGAGTTCAGACAAACAGTCCCGACCATGTCCCTGGACGTGCACGTCTATCGGGCAAAGCCCGAGAGCCGCTTCGTGCTGATCAACGAAACCCTCTACCGGGAAGGGGAACAGACTGCGGAGGGGCCGGTGGTCGAAGAGATTGCCCCTGACGGCGCCATCCTGAGCTATCAAGGCACCCTGTTTCGACTCGGGACCTGATGTTGGGCAACGGCGACTGCGCGATGCCTTTCGCGCAATCGCCGGTCCGTATCGTGGCGGGCTACCCGCCGAGGATTCGCTCCAGGCGGTCCATGTCGTTGATGACGCGCCACTTGCCGCCGCCTTCCTCGACACGACGTTGCCAGGCCTCCAACCGGTCCAGATACTCCCTGGGGTCCACGTTGTCGCTGCGCAGCTTCGTGACGTTCAGCGCCACGACGTCATAACCTTCCAGCTGCAGGGGAATGTCTCTCACGTAGCCGTTCGGCAGCTCTTCCTTCAGGTCGGAGAAGATCAGAATGTGCTTTCTGTCGTTTCCTTTCTCGTTCAGGTACTCAATCGCCTGTAAGACACCGCCACTGATGTCCGTGAACTTCGCAGATTTCACCGATTTGACGAAGGTATCCACCGAATCCCTGAAGTGACGCTTCTGCTGATTGGTTTGACTTGGACGGTCGTCGAAAGTCACCTTGGCCACAATGTCCTTCTCGCTGAAGCTTCCGGTGTCGATGCGGCCGACCGCAAACGAGTCGCCCGGATCGAGCTTCACCAGAATCACGTTGATGAGCTGTTGGGCGTTCTTCAACTCCTTGGTGTAGGTGCCGGACGTGTCCATAAGCAGATATACGCCCCGGTTCTGGGGAGCCTGCTCACCGCAACCCTGAAGAAGGAGCGCGGCCATCATGCTGACTAGCCATGCACAACGATTCATGCTGAAACCTCCCTGATGGTCATGGGCTCGGGCCCTTCAGCCTCCCCGTCGCGGTCGTGCCGCTCCCGGGAGCCTCCCTTGAGGGCGCCCTCTATCCAAAGCGGCGCAAAGATGAACAGGTCGTAAAGGTTGACCAGTAGGCCGCCGGTATATCGAAAAACATTGCCCAGGAAACGCAGCGCCATGGCCAGGCCCCGCAGCACGCCCACGCCGCTCATGCCCAGCACGGCGCGCAGCGAATGCACGAATGTCTCCAGCGGAATGGCCACGAACACCAGCGCGAACGGCAGGATAAAACCCATGCCCATCTGCGCGGCGGTGGTGATCCAGACAAAGTTGGCCGTGTCATGGGCGGGCATGCCCTCACCGCGTAACAGGGCGCTTGTGGCCAGCTCGTCCTGGAGGAGAATTTCTCGCATGAACGCCAGTCCGGCTTCAACGCTGGCGAGAATGAGCAGAATACTGAAGGTTATCCAGATCATCCGCACCCGCAGCTTGTCGTTGAGGGCGCCTATCACCGGGAAAAGGCGGGTAATGCGCAAGGACTCCATGAGGAACAAGCCCATGGACACTTCCACCAGAATGATGACCAGCGCGGCTATCTCAGATGTTCGGTAGCCCATGATCAGGCTCTGCCCGCCCACCATCTCGGCCATGGGCCGTGCGATGAGCGTGAAGTTGATCATCGCGCCGCCGATGGCAACACACAGCACCAGCGCCGAGACGAAGAACTGGCTGAGCGCGGAAGCCGAAAGAACCCGCACGGCCTTGTCGCTTTTCTTCAGTATTTCCTCGTACTCGTCCATGTAGCGACCGATCGCCTTGGAGCGCTCCACGACACTGGTGATGTTCTTGTCCACGCTGGTGAGCACCTGCTGGACATTCTGCCAGTAGGGCATGATGCGCTTCAGGACCGCATGCCGCATCAAGCTCGATTTGCGGTATTCCTCTATGGCTTTCGCCTGGGCCTTGACCAGCGAGGTGTGAATGTCCTGCAGGATCTGCCCCACCATGGGATCGCCCTTGACCGGAATGCCTGCCACCGCCTCCACCGCCTTGCTCCATCCCGGCGGATCCGGCGGTACGTTCGTGCTCTTCTCGTAGTCCTCAGCGATTCGGGTGATCTCTTCACTGACCTGACGCTGAAGCGCTGGATACTCGGCCAGATCCTTGTGCACCATGGCCTCGACACGCTCGAACTCCCGCTCGATCATTCGTTCGGCCGCCTCTCGGCCTGCTGCCAACAGAACCTCTCGGTTGCGTGCCTGCAGCATCTGCTCCGCGCTCATGATGGAGCTTGCGGCCAACCGCAGGGCGTTGTGCAGTATGCGCACGAAAGAGCGAATCGACTGGTGGGCCGGCTGACGCGCGAAGTAAAGCACAACCGCCAGCACCACGAACCAGATGGCCACGGAAGCCGCGGCATTGGGGACCACCATGAACATATCTGAAAACCCCATGACTCTCTCCTCTATGCTGTCCTTTGCGGGCGGCGCTGTGTTGATTTGCGCCCCTCGTTCTGCCTCTTTCCGCCAACGTCCGGGGCGGTGTCGTTGCTCGTCACGTCCCTGCTGCTTTCTGAGCCGTACCCAGCCGTCCTCCACCGATACCCACGGGCAGAGATAAGGTTGGGCACGGATCAATACATCGGCATACGGCGTGCAGGGTTTAGATGCGCTTTCTCCGTCGCAAAAACGCCGTGCAGGACACCGAAGTCAAGATGTAAACGGACCTGACAAGGCGTAAACACGCGTTGACGAAAAAACGGTGCTCGGACAGGCTACGACGCCAGGGATATTAGAAAATCCTGATAAAAACAAAGGCCTGGTGCAGAGCGCCGAAATGGCACACAGGTTGCCTCCTTCTTGGCGACCAAAGAAGACGCAACGTGGCGCTCCTCAGTTGGCTTGATGCACTCAGGCGCCGGCCCGGCGATGCCTGGGGAACACGGCATGTCGTTGCAGTGCCCCAGCGCCATAACCCGGAAGCGGCAACGTTCGTCACATCATCAACCTGCGCAGGGCTGTCCGGAAGCATCGGAAGCCACGCGTGGAAATTTGCGTTCGGAAACGGAGCAGCACATGTCTGACGGCACTTTCGAGGTGGTACTAACGGGCGAGGTCAAGCAGGGCATGCGGCGCTCCGCCGTCGAGCAGGCGCTCAGGTCGCGCTTGAAGCTCTCTCGCAGGGAGAGCCGAAACCTGTTCTCGGGTGAGGACCGCGTCCTCAAGCGCACGGCCCACCAGGCCACGGCGGAGCAGTTCGCGGGGCTGCTCGAAGAAGCCGGCGCCGTCTGCGAGCTTCGCCACAGTACCTCGGTTGCAAGCACTGGCCAAGGGCGCAGCCTCATGGCGTTGAATCAGACCGAGCGTCAGCTTGCCGAGCGGGATCCGTCAGCGCAGACCACGCCGACCTCCAACATGCGCAACACCCTGCGGCGGTTCTTCCAGGTGCCCATCCAGACCGCCACGGGGAGCTGGCTCTCCGTCCGCCTCTCCCGGTCGCAGGGCGCCAAGACCGGGGAGTTTGCGGCTGTCGCCGCGGCCATGAGTCGACTGGCAAGTCGCCATCACAGGACAGGCAGAACATACGCAATGGGTCGGGTGGTCGGCGGCTCACTGATGGCGGTGCCCACTGCGGGCATTGCCTTGGGCGTTGGTGCCGGCATGCTCCTGGACGGCGCCGTTGTCGCGGGACTGCTGAACCTGTTCTTCTTCGGCAGCCTGGCGGCCTACGGCATCTGGCTTGTGGTCAGCGGCGTGCGCTACGCCCGCGGGCTTCGCTCGGAGCCGGCAGGCGCTGCATCGGCGCCGTCGAGCAGCGTCGCTCCCGCGGGCGGGCACGAGGCCCATGGACCTGCCGCCGGCGATGCCGGTGGAGGCACATTCGGGACAGCCGCGGAGATGCACCCGAGCATCCGTTCCTTCCTGGAAAAGAAGCCGCGCCTGGGCGAGGAGTGCACATTCGGCTGCCGGGGCACACACCTGTGGGGAGCAACCCGGGAACGGCGCTGCGATAACGTCTTCGTGCTGCTGGCGGCCGTTGCGGCCTGCCTGTTCGCGGGCTTCTGGCTACCGGATTTCCTCAACGTGGCCTTCGGTCTGCTGGTTCTCATTCTCGTCGCGGTGGGGCTGAGTCGTCTAACGACCAAGCCGCCGCGCCAGTTCCATGTGGATGTCGGCACCAGCCCGCCCCACTGGTTCTCTAACGACGATGACTTCTGGCAGCCGGTGATGGCGTTCTTTCAGCTGACGGAAAGCCCTCGACGGCGGTTCTGGGCAAAGCGCCGGGGCGGGCACCGCGCCGCCAAATCTCGCGCATGAGCCGCCTCCGTCGGCGCCAGCGGGGAGCCTCGGGGTAGCCTCGCAGGCCTCTCCCCGGGACGCCCGCAGCTCACCCGGGCAAGCCAGCACCGACACGGTAGGATTCGTCCCGGCGTCAGGGACGTACTTCGATTCCGGCTGCGCCGAGATGGGCCTTGACGTCCGCGATGGGGATTTCCCGGCGATGAAAGATACCCGCAGCCAG
>JASJBY010000069.1 GCA_030066245.1 Gammaproteobacteria bacterium | reverse complement strand
GTGGGAAAACGGTGCAGCCGCCCATCCGCCTTGATGTGCTCGGGCGGCGGGAGACCCGCTTGCGCCATGGCCTCCGCAAATGCGCGAACGACCTCGGTGTCAGACGGAGGCGTCCCACTCATGACAGCACACTCAAGCGTGGCCCGGCCGCAAGGAAGTGTGTCCCTGGCTACAGGCCCAGTTCATGACGACGGTGCTAACGGGCGCCGTCCTCGGGCTTCCTGCTTGGTGGGCCTGCCCCGGCGCCCGAGTGGCTGTGGAGCTCGGGGCTTCGCCTCACTCGTAGTCACAAACTGCTACAACCAGGCGTGGACTGCGGCCTTGGGCTACAGGCGGTTGCGGCAGCCCGGGGGTTGGATCCGCGGCGGCAGCGGACTGCCGGCCGTCAGCTTGTTACGCAGACGGCCGAGCGAGATGCCCAGCAACCGGGCGATGTCCTGATCTGTGTAATACACCCCCTCTCCTATCTGATGCTGTGTCTTCACGTTTCCTTTCCCCTTGCACATTCTCGATAACCTATCGGCCACAGTAGGTATCACGGCGAGTCGCGGCGGGACCACCGAAAACTCTCTCTCGTCCCGTCGAGTTTTCCCAGAAGTCCTCAGACTGGACCGTTGACTGCCTGCCCGACGGCCGGTGCGTCCGCACCCTCGGTGGGAACTGATTACGTCTTGCTGATGTCGGCAGCTCGGGAAGTCGCCACGCGCCGGCGTGCGACAAGGTTGCCCATGTGTCAGCGCCGGTTCTGGGTGCCTGACGCTGCACTCCACCCTCTTTACCCATGGCACTTAGTGCTATACTTGAGGTCAAAGTTAACGGGACGGCAATGCAGGCCTACAAGACCAAGTGGTTCCAGAGGTGGGCGGCCAAGGAGGGGCTGACGAATGAGGCGTTGGCGGCAGCCGTCCGAGAGATGACAGACGGCCTTGTCGATGCGGACCTGGGAGGTCATGCGGTTAAGAAGCGGGTCGGTAGCGTGGTCGTGGCAAACGCGGCGGGGTACGTACATTGGTGGCACTCAGCCAGAAGCACAAGGCGTTCTTCATTTACGGTTTCGCCAAGAACGAGCGGGCCAACATCTCTCAGAGGGAACTCAAGGCCCTCAAGCTGTTGGGCACAGAGCTGTTGGGTTATGACAAACTTGCCCTGGACCAGGCCATCGAGGCGGGTGAATTGATCGAGGTGACGGACAATGGCTGAGGAGATTCTGAAGGCGGTTCATGAAACGGCCAAGGGGCTGCACAAGGCCGGAGTGATGGACACGATGACCCTGCGCGACTTCGACGCGCTGTGCCTACCGCCAGTCAAGACCTACACGCCGGCACAGATTAAGCGTATCCGGCTGCGTAATAGAGCCAGCCAGGCAGTATTTGCTGCCTATCTGAACACCAGCCCATCCACTGTACAGAAATGGGAGCAGGGGCAGAAGAAACCCAATGGCCCCTCGCTACGGCTACTCAACCTGGTCGATAACAAAGGTTTGGAGGCGCTCGCCTGAGCGATTCCCAATGGGTTAAGTCAGATCCGGCTCAACTGCGACCGCCATGTCCGGACATAGAAAATTCCATGACTACGCTAACCATTCGCATACCGGAGGACAAGCACGGCTCAAGGCTCTGGCACGGGCCCGCAAGATGAGCCTCAACAAGCTGATCGACGAACTCGCGACCGGAGCCCTCGCGAAACATGATGCCTTCGTGCGATTCCAGGCCCTCGCGCGTGAAGGTGACCCAAGACGAGCGCTGGAACTGCTGGAACGCCTTGACCAACCCGACTAAGGAGCAATCCCCTCCTCTATGTTCAACTGCTTGCAGAATGCGGGCGCTCCAACCGTCGATCGCAATAGATGTGCGTGTTCCGACCGGAGCCGGCCGTCATGAGAGGCGGCACCCAACGATAGCGGAAGACATCGCTGACGCCTCCACCGATCATCGGCAGACCAAAGCCGCAAAACGTGCTGATACACCGCAACAGCGAAGGCGGTTAGACCTCCAGAAAGTTGGCACAATTTTGTCACACTGCGAACGAAATTCAGGGTGATCAGGCGAGATCGGGCGATACGGTATGTTACTGTTCTGAGAAATGTTATCGTCTAAGTCCTTGTGACGAAATGGGTGTGATTTCGCGTTCACACGGCAGGGGTCGCTGGTTCGAACCCAGCATCGCCCACCATCTTATCTCGCAAAATCAGGCGCTTAGAGCCAACAGAGAGAGGGTCTTCAAGGAAGTCTGAATCCTGTCTGAACCCTGGAGTCATGCCACGCTTTTGCGGCTCGCCCGGATAGACTCCACACTGAAACCGCCGCACGGTTTAATATCGGTCAGCGGGGTGAGTCGGCAACACAAGCCCTGCGACTCGAGCATCAGCCACTGGTCCACCGGGATCTGTTTCGTATCGCGGGTGAACACGGTCACGCCGTTCAGGAAAAACACCCAGCCGCCCAGCTCCGGTTGATAGCCGGGTCGCCTGTGTTCACAGAACTCACCTGGGAGGGGAATGATGTTCGACGTGAAAGGGTCGGAAATGCCATTCTTACTCCGTGACATAACGGGTGGCTCTCGTCGATGAACTCATAAGCCCCGGTTGGCGCCGGGGCTTTCCTTTTTTACCGGTGTGGCAGTGTCACCGGGTCACGCTCCGTAAAGGCAACACCGCTGGCGGGCAGGCAGAAGCCGACTACTGCACGGGCTTCCGCAAACGTCGTCCCGTCATCCGGCCCCCTTCGGAGTTCCCAGCCGTTACGGTACCACAGCAGCGCGATCTGCGGCACCGTCACGCGCCGGCCACCGGGCACGGCCCACAACCCGAGAACGTTGTGGAAAGTCTCGAAGGGGTGCTGTATGGCTCCATTACCTGGACCCTGCCGCGAAGAGCATCAATCAACATGCGGCGTCGCTCCCCTTGTGTCTTTGCCCTGTTCATGGTGGGCATTGAACTGCGTCTGAGTGGGCGGCTCGACTGAGAGGACGTCGACAGCTGTCTATACCCGCATGTCCAAAAACCGTATCACCTTGCTCGATGCCGGCCTACCTTGCCGTCACTTGATCGCGCAGTGCCGCAACTCTCGTGAGGCGGACGAGGAGGGACTCAAATGCAGCGGAAGCGGACGGACTATCTGAGATGGCAAACAGTACCCATGGGGCGGCGCTAGGAGGATTATTGTGGTGTGACTTTCGTCAACTCCAAGGTGCGAACCAGTTCACAGCTTGGCCGCCCGCTGGCATGAAAAGTGTGACGTGTGCCCGTTCACTATCCGCCTTTGCTGGCCGACACGTCTCTTGTCGCTACGGTTGTGGGATAACTGGGGGCGCTACATGAACAACCCTTTCGGCTCGGTACCGACGCATGACTACCTAGACACGGTCGAACTATGGCCAGAACGGTCTGGCGGTCTGCGTCAAGAGGTGCGCGTTCCAGCCAACTCGCAAGTGCTCGCGAAGCCAATCGGGGGCAAGCCGCGCTTGTGTTTGACCCGAAACGTGAGTGGAGGGGGGCTCTGCCTGCGGTGGCCTCAAGCTCCTTTGAGAGTCGATGATGTCATCAAACTCGCCTTTTTGCGGGCTGAAGATGGTGTGACGAGCTTCGTGCATGCTGCTGGTGTCGTGAAATGGTGTTCGGCCACGGAGGTTGGCCTCGCCTACTCGCAGGCCCCCGTCAAGCCAAGCAATCGCTGAAGTCCAAAGCTGGCTGGACCACGCCAGCTCAACATATGTGGAGGATGCGGCTCGGGCCCGGCTACCGCGGGTCACATCTCCCAGGCCCCGACCAAGAACCTCAGACGAGCCAAGGGCGTTGTTGGGCCCGGCAGCCGTCCTTCCAGAACACTCCGCCTGTCACCGAGTTGGGCCAGGTATACCCGCTCGCTCCCGAGCCGGAACAGCTCGCTTTCAGTAGGCCCCGACGTTTAGTTTAGGGCGGCAACCGAATCTACTGATTGGCCCACCATAAATTACCGCATTGCAGCATAATTGTGCGGGGCAGCGAGGCCGGCAGACGGAAGGGGAATGCCTCAGATGCAGCGTGAGCGGTCACTGAGATGCAGCCCTCGGCCCTCCTCTCGCCATCGTTCACCTAACCGGGTAGGCTACCAAGAAAGTTTCCAGTGATTTGAACTGTTGAACTCGATAGGATGCGAGCCGTGGGTCGAGTCGGTCGGAAGTCACGTCTGAGCAAAAAGGCCAAGCGAGGGTTCCGTGGGTACCCAGTGGCCACGGTGGCCTTCTACGGCCCGAATGCAGACTTCGCCAGCAAGGTCGCCGTTGGGATCATCCAGGAGGAAGACAGTGAGCCGCACATGCACCGCTGGCATGCCACTGGCCCAGATGTCCGTGCTGATCGTGAGATCGAGGCCAAGGTCCTTGATCTCCTAAAGAAGGAAGGCGTGAAGTCCGTAAGCATGGTGGACAGGATCATCGGATGCCCGCACGAGCAGGGCGTTGATTACGAGGGCGACTGGTGTCCAGCGTGTCCATACTGGCATGGCCGAGACAGGTTCACAGAAAAGAGTGTTCATTGAGCGGTGCGCGCCAGCGAATAAGCGGGTGCAGCTGACAGAGCGCGAGCCATCTGGAGGTAGGCCCGCCCAGCCGACCCTTCCGCGGGCCATCGTTATTGAGTCGCGCTCCGCAGCGCGTCCGTAGCATTCACGGAACCAGGTAGCCTAGCGCCGAGAGCCGCCAAGTAGAGCTGAGCCGTTGAGGCGCCTGTGGTCCAGCCGTTGGGCATGCTCTTAATGTGCTTTATTGGATGGAGTGTGGACTTCTTGCGTGTCGGCCGCGCATGCCCGGTCAGTTAGCCGGGCGCCATTAGGACGTTCTCCATCTATCTTCGATAAACAGAAAGTTGCCCGTGATTTAAACTGTTCGGTTAGAGAAACCAGCCATGGCTGAATATGGTGAGTGGAATCGAAAAGGCGCAACGCTCAGCGACGTGACCGCGAAGAAAGAGTATGGAGTGGATCGGGACTTCATCATGAAGGGTATCACGGCCGGAAAACTCGAATACCGAGAAGGGGCGGTGTGGGGAAATCCGTACCTGAGGATCCTCCGTAGCCAGCTGGAGAAATTCATCATCGAGGAACTCGGAGAGAGTCAGTTGTCGACCAGCAAGAATCAAACGGAGCTTCGTAAGATTAAGAGGGAAATAGCCAGCCTGAAGCAAAGGCTGAAAGAGCTTGAGGCGCGAAGAACTGAACTCGAGAATCAGACCGGAAGATAAGAGACCGAACCAAGCGCTGAACCAGGCCACCGGCTCCGCTCAACTCTGTCGAGCCGGTGGCCAGTGAACGCAATCGTGGAGCAGCCCCGAGTGAAAGGATCGAGTCCGGCGCTCCCGATGATTGTCTGTTTCCGAATGGCCGGAAATAGTAGAGGGTGTGTGAAAACGCAGCCTCCGGTACACTTGTGCCAAGGAAGAGGGGCGAGGTAGGCATGAAGCGTTTCGTTCAAGGCGTTGACCGAAGTCAAGTCACGTTATTTCCAGAATCTCTGGAAGACTACATCGCCGAGGAGAACCCAGTCCGGGTGATCGAAGCCTTTGTGGCTGCCTTGGATCTACGCGAATTAGGCTTCAAGGGTATCGACCCGTGTGCGACGGGCCGCCCCGCCTATCATCCGGCAGTACTACTCAAACTCTACATTTACGGTTACCTCAACCGTATCCAGTCGAGTCGCCGGCTGGAGCGAGAATGCCAACGTAACGTCGAGCTGATGTGGCTCACGGAACGCCTGTCACCGGACTTCAAGACGGTTGCCGACTTTCGAAAGGACAACGGCAAAGCCATCGTACAGGTATGTCGAAAATTTGTTGGCGTTTGCCGTCGGCTGGAGTTGTTCTCGCAGGCCCCGGTTGCCATCGACGGCAGCAAGTTCAAGGCTGTGAACAGCGGGGGTCGCAACTTCATGTCGCAGCGGGTTAAACAGCGTAGGGAGCGTGTGGAGCGGCATATTGCCCATTATCTACGGGAACTCGAAGCGGCGGATCAGGCCGGTGTCTCGATGCCGGAAGGAAAGACGACGCAACTGAAGGAGAAGTTGGCCCCGCTTGCACAGGAGATGCAGCGGCTCAAGGACATCGACGAGGCGCTGGCGCATTCGCCTGATGGACAGGTCTCGCTCACCGACCCGGATGCACGAGTCATGGCCACAGCGCGCAAGAACAGCGGTTTGGTCGGCTATAACGTGCAGAGCGCTGTGGACACAAAGCACCATCTGATTGTGGCACACGAGGTGACCAATGCGGTTACCGACCGCAACCAACTCGCCAGCATGGCCACGCAGGCACGCACCGAGATGGACTGTGAGAACCTGACCGTGCTAGCCGACCGCGGCTACTTCAACGGCGTTGAGATACGCGCTTGCAAAGAGGCCGGCATCCATCCCTTGGTGCCCAAGCCGCGCACATCGAACAACCGTGTTCGAGCTCGGTTTACCAAGGACGATTTTCGCTATGAGCCGGAGAAAAACCAGTACCGCTGTCCTGCTGGAGAGGCACTGACCTACCGTTACCAGACCATCGAGAACGGACGCAAAATACACGTCTATTTCAGCTCCGCCTGTAAGCGCTGTGCCATCCGGGCGAAGTGTACTTCCACCGAACTGCGGCGCATTCGCCGTTGGGAACACGAAGCGGTGGTCGACACCATGCTGGCGGAAATGGAGCGAGATCCGGGTAAGATGCGCCTGCGGGGACAAACCGTGGAGCATCCGTTCGGAACCCTCAAGTTTTGGATGGGGGCTACGTACTTTCTGACCCACACCCAGGAGCGCGTCCGAACGGAAATGAGTCTCAATATCCTAGCCTAAAACATGAAACGGGTGATAAATCTTCTGGGGGTCGCCCCGTTTATGCAAGCGGTCCGGGCGTAAGCCCATTTTCAGCGCCTTTGTCGCCCTGAAAGGCGGCATGACAGCCCCTTTCTATCCGACCAGCCACTGACTTTTCTGACGATTCGAACTTGGGTCCGCACGGCCGCCGCCCCCGGACCGACTTCAGCGGCCCCTGGTATCGATTCGGTCTCCGGCGGCGTGTGGCTTTGAGTTTTCACACAGCCTCAGTATCGAACCGCCGGTCGGCAAGGGGGCCGAGAACTGTTCACGGCGTTCGCTGACCCCTGCCTGTTTCATCGCAGCATGATTATGTGTGGCAGCTTGACCAGACAGACAGATGGCAAACGGCTCTGATGCAGCGGAAGCGGTCGTTCAGCTGCACCGGTCTGGCTGAGAGCCTGGACCAGGCATGGGAATTCAGTCAAGCTGCGAACAGGTGAGAAACTGTAGGATGTGCTGAGTAAAGCGAAGCGCATCTTTCGCGATCGATGCGGTTCGTGTCACTCACCGCATCCTTCGTGCTCGAAGTACGGTCCACCGATGCGAAGCCCTTCCGACGTCATATCACCTCCCCGCGGGGCTTCCCCGCTCTGGCGCACGGACTCGGGCCTGGCGGATCCGGCCGCAGTTCACCCGGCCGGCACGGGATCCCGTCCCGTGGCCCCGGGACGGGGTGTGCCTGCGGGCGTCCGCCGACCTGCGACTGCTGGGGCGTTCCATGCCGTCTGGCCGCCCCGGCTCGGGCTCAGCCCACCCCACCAGCCCCGGGCCTGTCATGGCCGCGTTCAAAGGAGGTATGCCGGTCCCCTGTCCGCCTGGGCGGCGCCGGAGGCTTGCGAAGCCCGGCCGGTGCGGGTGTCGGCGCACCGGATGCCTTAGAATTGACCCCCGGGGACTGCGGCGTGACCGCTCCGGGAAGGGGCGAACCGCGGTCCTCGCTCTTGGCACCGGAGGGCCCGGCGGCCCCGGATCCCTCGGCGGCCCAACCTGTGCTCGTATGACTCTGACCGTCTGAAGATCCTTGCCATGAGAACGACCCGCTTCAGCTTGCTCCTGCTCGCGCCGCTCCTGAGCGCCCCAGCCCACGCCGCCATCGACGAGGGACGACCCCTGGTCGAGCTGGACGAGTTCCAGCTCTCCGACGAGCTGCCCTCCCTGGAGATACAGCAGGACGCCCCCACCCCCGGTCCGCTGCTCAAGCGCCTGCGGCTGCTGGAGGAGTCCGAGGACGTCCAGAGGCTGGTGGAGCTGGCCGAGGCGGGCACGCCGGAGGCGGTGGACGAGCTGGAGCGCGCGGCCGACGAGGGCAACAGCATGGCCCAGACGCTGCTCGCCGGCGTCTACCTGGACGGGCTGCACCGGCCGGCTGACGACGAAAAGGCGCAGACGCTGCTCGAGGCTTCGGCTGCCGCCGATAACCCGGCGGGGATGCTAATGCTGGCCGTGCTGTCCATGACCGAGCGCGCCGGTCCGGTGGACCTAGACGCGGCGCGGCGCTGGCTCGACCGGCTGGCCGACTGGGGGAGCCTCGAGCTGCTGGACGCCGCGGCGCAGCTCTACCTGGTCGAGCGCCTGCCCGTGTACGACCCGGCGAGGGGCTTCGAGCTGCTGCAGCGGGCGGCAGACCAGGGCTCGGCGCCTTCCCAGCGCCTGCTCGGCCTGTGCTACCTGCAGGGCGTGGGCACCGCCGTGGACGAGGCCAAGGCCCTCGCCTGGCTGCGCAGCGCCGCCGAGCAGGGCCTTCCCGAGGCCCAGTACGAGCTGGGCGTCATGATGCACGAAGGCAAGGGCGCGCCGGCGGACGTGGACCAGGCCTACCGGTGGGTGCGCAAGGCGGCGGACGCGGACCTGCCCGTCGCGATGCTAGGGGTGGGGCTCGCCCACCTCAAGGGCTGGGGCGTCGAGCCCGCCGAGGCCGAGGCCTTCCGGTGGTACCAGCGGGCGGCCGCCACCGGCTACGCCAGGGCCAAGCTGGAGCTGGCGTACCTCTACCACGAGGGCAAGGGGACGGCGCGCGATCGGGCCAAGGCGCTGGCCCTGTACCGGGAGCTGGCGGCCCTGGGCGATCCCCAGGCCATCACCATGGTCGGCTGGTACCAGGAGCATGGCTACGCCACCCCGGTGGACCGGCAGGAGGCCTTCCGCCGTTACCTGGAGGCGGCCGAGCTGGGGCACCCCCAGGCCCAGAACCTGGTGGGCGTGGCCTACCGCAAGTCCGTGGGGGTGGAGCGGGACGACCAGGCGGCGGCTCTCTGGTACCGGCGCTCGGCGGAGAACGGCTGGGCCGAGGGCCAGCTCAACCTGGGCTACCTCTACCTCATCGGCGAGGGCCTGCCCAAGGACTACGGCCGCGCCATGGCGCTGTTTCGCGAGGCCGCCGCCAAGGGCAACCTGGCAGCGGCCCACAACCTGGGCAGCCACTACACCAAGGGCTGGGGGGTGGAGCCGGATCTCGCCGAGGCCCTGCGCTGGTACCGCGCGGCGGCCGACGGGGGCTACGCGGAGGCCATGCGCGAGCTGGCGGCGATCTACAAGAGCGGCCGTGGCGTACCCGCCGACCGGGGCGAGGCCCTGCGCTGGCTGGAGGCCTCCATGGCCGGCGGCGAGCCCCGGGCCTTCGTGGACATGGGCAACTGGATCCACGAAGGCTACGTGCCCGGCAAGGGCGACCGGGATGCAAACCGGATGTTCCGGCGCGCCTCGGAGCTGGGTGCGCCCCTGGGGACTCACAACCTGGGCGTGTCCTACTGGCAGGGGCGTGGCCTCGAGCAGGACCGGAAGACCGCCGTCGCGCTCTATCGGCAAGCGGCCGCGCGGGGTCTGCCCAACTCCCAGAGCGCCCTGGGTCGCCTGCACTGGCTGGGCGACGGTGTGGCCAAGGATCAGCGCGAGGCGGTGCGGCTCCTGCGGCTCGCGGCCGAGCAGGGTTTCGCCGAGGCCCAGAACGCCCTAGGAGTGGCCTACCTGGAGGGCGGGGAGGGCATCGAGAGGAACTACGCGCAGGCGGCGCACTGGTTTGAGCGGGGCGCAAAGGCCGGCTACGTGGGGGCGACGGTCAACCTGGGCTACCTGTACGACATCGGGGCCGGGGTGCCGAAGGACGCCCGCAAGGCCGCGGAGCTGTACAGTCAGGCGGCCGAGGCCGGGCACACGGTCGCGCAGCTCAAGCTGGCCAACCTCATGCAGGACGGTCGCGCAGGCACCCCTGAGGCCGCCGTCGAGTGGTACCGCAAGGCCGCCGAGGCAGGCAACCTGGAGGCGCAGCTCATGATCGCCGGGGCCTACGAGCGCGGCTGGGGCGTGAAGCAGGACTTCGCCCGCTCCCTGGACTGGTACGCGAAGGCGGCGGCCCAGGGCTCAGGCCTGGCCAAGGGGAAAATGGGAGCGATGCTGATTCAGGGCCTGGGGGCGCCCCGGGACGTGCCGCGCGCCGTCGCCCTGATGGCGGAAGGGGCGGAGTCCGGCTTCCCCGAGGCCCAGCACAACTACGCCTTCTCCTTGGAGACGGGCGCGACCGGCAAGCCCGACTACGCGGCCGCGGCGCGCTGGTACGAGCTGGCCGCCAAGGGGGGCTTCGAGAACTCCATGTGGCGGCTGGCGGTGATGAACGCCCAGGGCAAGGCGCCGGGGGCCAGCCTGGCGAAGAGCTACACCTGGGCCGCGGTCATCGATGACCACGGCGGGGGGCAGTTCGCCGGCCAGGCCGCGAAGCTGAGGGCGGCCCTGGATAAGCGCCTCACCGAGGCCCAGCGTCGCACCGCCCGCGCGGCCGCCGAGCGCTGGCTGGCGGCCAACCTGAAGCGACCCCAGCCTGCCGCGCCGTCCGGTGCCCCGTAGCCACCGCCGTCGGGGATCTCAACCACGAAGGCGCCGCCAGGCTCCAAACGCACCTGGGCTCAGCCCTTCAGCTCTCGTTCCTAAATGGCGTCCGTCCAGAAACGGCTGTTTTCTGGCACAACTCATTGAAAACATTGATCGGCCGATCAGCAACTTCTATCACTCAAGGCGCAAGCCGCCCGTTTCCCGTATGAAAGCACAACAAAAGCCGTTGTCAGGTGCGCCAACCCGGAGTTCGGACAAAGCAACCTTGCGGTGGCTCCACCACCGTCCCGTCTATGCACCTCACCGACGCCTCAGGCGGGCCTGAGGCGCGTGAACAACGACAGGTTGTAGGCCACGATGGATGACCACACGTAGGCCCCGTAATGTTCCACTCCCTTCCACGTGCAACGCGCCAACCCATAGGCCCGTTTCAGACACGATATCCCGGCCTCGATGCCCGCCCGGAAGTTCCTGAGCTTGCGATAAACCCACTGGCTCTTAACCAT
>JASJBY010000068.1 GCA_030066245.1 Gammaproteobacteria bacterium | reverse complement strand
AGGCGAGTGGAACCTGCCCGTGGCGGCAGCCTCCGTGCCGGTTCAGATTATCCCCGAGGGCATGCCGAAACCCACCTTTGGCAGGCCGCCGGCGCCACCTCCGTTTCCCTTCCAAGCCGGAGAAGCCGGAACAGGGACACCGCCCGCACCGCCTGCGCCGCCCGCTAACTTCCGCTAGTCGCTCAGTGCAGCTTCGGAGCGAGCGCCTGAAGACCGACTAGCAGCTCGCGCACTTCTTCCGCATCGTCGGCCTGGGGCGCCAGCTGCAGGTAGCGGCGGTAGTCCCGTATGGCCGCATAGTGATGATCCAGCGCCTGATAGACACGCGCCCGGTCGCGGGTTTCTCGAGGCAGATCAGGATTTACTGACAGCATCATGTCCACCACATGGATGAGACGTTCGTAGTCCTGGCGCTCCTGGTAGATGCTCTTGAGATTTCGCAGCATGCGCACCAGGATGTCTTTCTTGCTCGCGTTCTCCAGCAGCTGGGGCAGTAGCTCCCTTACCGGCGTGTCCGCGTCGAATACGGACTCGGCGCGCCGAGCCAATTCATCCAGACTCAGGGACGTGCCCTGGAGGAAGGGATCCATGATCACAGCGCCGCCGTCAACGTCCATCTTTACCAGGAAGTGGCCCGGGAAGGAGACGCCTTCTACGGGAAGTCCGAGGCGTCGCCCCACTTCCATGTGCACCAGGGACAGGCTGATGGGGTTACCGAGCCGCCTGTCCAGCACGTCGTTGAGGAAGCTGTTCCGAGGATCGAAATAGTCGGTCAAGTTGCCCGAAAAACCCAGGTGACTGTAAAGGTAGCGGTTCAATTCCCCCAACATGTCCAGGGGGTCCGGCGAGCCGACATCCAACTCCGCCCGGATATTTTCAGCCATCTCGTCGAGACGCGTCAGGTAACCCACCGTGTCCATTTCCGGGTACTCGAACGTGGCGATGGCCAGTGCGGCCTCGGCGAGATTGAGTTCCGGCTCGCTTACGGCCACAATTTCATTAAAATACTTTAAAGAATGTTCGTCCATAGTTGAATTTTATAGATTATTCTAGACAACGCTAGACGGTTATCTGATGAATTGCAACCTGTACGTGTTCTGCATCGGAGTTGTGTAATGGAATCCGACCTCCTGCTGGGCCTACTCGTGCTGGCACTGCTGCCGGTGCTGATCTGGCGCTTTACCCGCCTCAGCCTCAACCAGGCTCGTATGCTTGAATCACTGGTCAGGCTCGACGCCCGCCTCCACGAGCGGAGCCGGCATGACGCCACCCTGCTCGCCCAACTCGAGGGGCATATTCGCAACAGCGACGCGATACTGCACCGCCTGGAGAAGTCCCTGAGGGCCGGCCAGTTGGCAACCATTCAGGTGCTGGAGCGGCGCCTGCGGCAACTGCAGGGCGGACAGACCAACGCGCTAGCCGAGGCCAACAGCCAGACGGTCAAGTCGCTCTGGGCGCTTCGTGAAGCGCTGCAGAAAGGCCTTGGTCAGTACCAGACGCGATTCGAGCAACGTCAGACCCACGCCCTCAAGCTGCTACAGGACTCGTTGCACTCCGGGGTGCAGGGTGTGAACAAACAGGTGGGCGACGCCTTGGCACGGAGTTCCCGAGAGCTGGGCGACCGGGTGGAAGGACTGACGACCCGCACCGACGCGCGCCTGAAAGAGATCAGCGGTCAGGTGGAGCAGCGCCTGTCGGAGGGCTTCGAGAAAACCACGGCGACCTTCGCCGACGTGCTCAAGCGGCTTGCACTGATCGACGAGGCGCAGAAAAAGATCACGGACCTGTCCAGCAACGTGATGAGTCTTCAGGAAGTGCTCGCGGACAAACGCTCGCGCGGGGCCTTCGGCGAGGTCCAGCTCAGCGCCCTGGTCCGCAATGTGCTGCCGGAATCCAGCTTCGAGCTCCAGCACTCGCTGCCCGGTGGTGTCCGAGCGGACTGCATCCTGTTTCTGCCGGAGCCAACGGGGCATGTGATCATCGATGCGAAGTTTCCCCTGGAATCCTATCGCCGCATGTCCGACGAGCAACTCGGCAGAAGCGAACGCCGGTCAGCAGAACGCCAGTTCCGGCAGGACATTCGCAAACACATCCGGGACATTGCCTCGAAGTACATTCTTCCGGGAACCACCTCTGACGGCGCCGTCATGTTCATTCCGGCTGAGGCGGTGTTTGCCGAGGTGCAGGCGCATCATCCTGCCCTGGTCGAGGAAGCACACGCCGCCCGCGTCTGGCTGTGCTCCCCGACAACGCTCATGGCCGTGCTCAATACGGCGCGGGCAGTGCTCAAAGACGACGCCACGCGCCGTCAGGTACATGTCATTCGCGAACATCTGGGCGGCCTGGCCAAAGACTTCCAGCGATTTCAAAAGCGCATGGACAACCTGGCCCGGCACATTCGGCAGGCCAAGGAGGACGTTGACGAGGTGAACGTCTCTGCCGGCAAGATCACCCACCGTTTTAAGAGCATAGAGCGGGTGGATCTGGAAGCGCAGCCGGAGCCGCTGGCACAACTGGAAGGTGGCGAACAGGCGGCAGGCGCGTCCCAGTCAGCGATGGGCCACTGAGCCTTGATAGGCGCTTTGCAGGACCGGGCCCCATGCTGTGGGCACTGATGATTTGTCTAGACACCATGTCGAAGTCGGTGTGGTGAGAGTTACACCGGGTGGCGCGGCACGGCGCACTAGTCAGCGGATAATAATATAGACCGAGCTCTTCCCGCGCCGCATGTGCAGGGTCAGATTGTCCCGATTGCCCCGCACCAGGCGCATGAGATCGTCCATATCCGCGACTTTTTGCCGGTTGACGTGCGAGATGATGTCACCCTTTCGCAGGCCGGTGCTCCAGGCCGCACTGCTGGGTTCAAGCTCTTTGACCATGACGGCTTTTTCGCGTCTGTCCCCTGACAACGGGGTCAAGCCAAAGACCGCGCCATCCAGGCTGCGGTGCAGCCGTCGCCCCGGCATCAAGCTGTCAGACGGCTCCGCGATGCGGGCTGTCAGGGTCCTTGGCTTACCGGTCCGCAGGATGTCCATGCGGACGGCCTGACCAATTCCCAAAAGCCCGACGCTGTTCCTTAGGTCGGCCGCACTGCGCACCGGGCGGTCGTTCATGGCCACGACGATGTCCCCGGGCTGCAGCCCCACTTTCCCGGCCGGTGAATCTCGCTCAACCTCGACGACGACGGCACCTTGTTGTGCCGGTATGTCGAAGGCCGCTGCCAGCGCAGGCGTGAGATCCTGCACGCTGACTCCCAGCTGGCCTCGCCGCACTTCCCCGTACTTGACCACGTGGTCCATGACTTGGCGCACCATGTTCGACGGAATCGCGAAGCCGATGCCCACGTTACCGCCGCTGGGTGCCAAGATGGCTGTGTTGATACCGAGCAGCTCGCCCCGCAGATTGACCAGGGCGCCCCCGGAGTTGCCCGGGTTGATGGAGGCGTCGGTCTGGATGAAGTCCTCGTAGCCCTCGATACCGAGACCGGTTCGACCCACGGCACTGATAATCCCGGAGGTCACGGTCTGCCCGAGTCCGAACGGGTTGCCAATGGCGACAACGAAGTCCCCTACCTTATGGGTGTCCGAGTCAGCGAATTTAAGGGCCGTCAGATCAGTGGGCGGAATCTTAATCACCGCAACATCCGTTTCCGGATCGGCCCCTACCAGGATGGCGTCCAGCCGACGACCGTCCCGCAGAGTGACGATGATTTCCTGGGCGTTCTCAATGACGTGGTGGTTGGTGACGACGAAGCCGCGACGCTCGTCCACCACTACGCCCGAGCCGAGGCTATGAGTCTTGCGTTCCCGGGGACGGCGCGGCAGATCAAAAAAACGGCGAAAAAAGGGGTCGCTCAGAAGGGGGCTTTGGCGCGTCTTTGCAACGCCGCGAGTGGAGATGTTCACGACTGCCGGTGTGGTCCGCTCCAGCATGGGAGCGAGACTGGGCAGGCTGTCGCCGTCCACCGCTGCCGGCAGCGCCGCGAGCGCGGTGGACGGCAGCCAGAGGGCCAGCCAGGCAAGGAGCGCTAGCCTATACACGGCTCGTCCTTGCTGCCGCAGTGTGCACTGCAGATTCCAGATGCACTCCGGCCTGGCAGATTGACCCAACTGGTACCTGGCGCTTCGCTCACACTTCGACGTTGATGCGCCGCGGCTGCAGCTTCTCCTGCTTCGGAATCACGATCTGGAGCACGCCGTGACTGCCGCGGGCGCTTATCCGCTCCGGGTCGGCCGTGTCGGGCAGACTGAAACGCCGGTAAAACGTGCCGCGAGCCCGTTCCATGCGCTTGAATGCGTCACGCTCCTGGTCTTCCTCCGCGACACGCTCGCCCTGGACAGTGAGTACACCGTTATCCATGGTGATGCTGATCTGTGCCGGGTCCACGCCGGGTATATCTGCGTAGAGCACGAAGCGATCTTTTTCCTCTTTGATGTCGACCGCCGGTGTCCAGTGGCTCGTAACCACGCTTGAGCTGTCTTCGTCGCTGCTGCCCGCCAAGCTGGTTTCCAGCACCCGGTTAATCTCGTTCTGCAGTTGCCGGTGCAGATTCCAAGGCTCATAACGGAAAACGCTCATAATTTCACCTCCGAATAAGTCCCTAACGCAGGCCAATGGATTTCCATACCATCGCTCGTCTATGCGATTTAAATGGAGCAAGACCGGGCAAATTTCAAGGGACCGCCGCGTGCACGGCATGGCCGACCGGATATAATGTGACCCTTTCATGCAGCTAGCCGAAATTCTATGGCCAACCAACGCGTCTACCGCATAGTTTTCCACAACCACGGCAAGATTTACGAAGTGCACGCACGCCATGTGGGACAAAGCGATATGTTCGGCTTCATCGAAATCGGAGAGCTGATATTCGGAGAGCGCTCAGCGGTTCTGGTCGATCCGGCGGAGGAGCGGCTGAAAGCGGAGTTCGCGGGCGTCAGGCGCACCTACATCCCCATGCACGCCGTAGTGCGCGTGGACGAAGTCGAAAAAGAGGGCGCCAACAAGATTATCTCCCCGGACGAAGGGGAGAAAGTGACCCCGTTTCCCGTCCCTACCTTTCCGCCGGGGGGCAACCCGGGCAAAAACTAGCGCTAGCGCCGAGCGTGCGTCGGGTCATGGGACGTCTATCCCACCCACGGAACGCCTGGCAAACGAGCGGCATGAGCACTGGCGGGACGCTGGCCCGCTCGGAAACCCTGCGGCACCGCAAGTAGCACTCTCACGCAGAAGGCCGCACCGTCAGGGCATCGAACAGAGCCGAGTAGTCGGCTTCCGCCATGCCCCGCTCGAGGGTGGCCTGAATGGTTTTGCGCACGCCTTCGAGATGGCGTGTGTCCAGCTCCAGGGGCTCGCTCTCGGCCAAAAACAGATCTACGTCCTTGGCCAGGTGCTTGGTCGGGAAATTCGGGCCGGCGTAGTCCTGGCTCAGCATACGCGCCAGCTTCTTGTCGAAGGTGGGCGCGTACAGTGCGCTTCCCCGCAGAATCGCCATAAAGGTCTCTGCTGCCACGCCTTGTCTCCGCACGAAACCCAGGCTCAGGCCGAAGGCCGCCGTCAACGAGGCTATCAGCTGGTTGAGTGCCAGCTTCACAGCGGCCGCGTGGCCGACAGGCCCTATCAGAATCGGATCCGGGCCGAAGCGCTGCAGCAAACTCCGACAGCTTTCGAACTGCTCTAGGGTGCTGCCCACCATGACGATGAGCGTGCCCGCCCTGGCCTCTGGAATGCTCCCGAGCATGGGCGCCTCCAGGTAGGTCCCGCCTGCGTTGCGCACCTGACCGAGAAGCTGCCGACTTTCCTCGGGCCCTATGGTACCCATCTGAATGACCGTACGGCCCTCAAGCGCCCGCCCAGCCGGGCCCTGAAGTAGGGTGTCTCGGATGGCCGCCGCATCGCTGAGGGTGAGCAAAACATAATCTGCAGCCTGAACGGCATCTGCCGGGGTGTCCGCCAGCTGCACTCCCTCCGATGCCAGGGCTTCCGCCCTGTGTCGACTGCGGTTGTACACGGTAACATCATCGCCAGCGGCCGACAGACGCAGCGCCATGGGTGCTCCCATGAGACCTGTTCCCAACAAGGCTACCTTCACGCCAACTGCCCCCCATCCGACGGCCCTGAGCGGCGTCTTCTCCCCATTTTCTCCAGCACTTTCCTCCGGTACTGCTCTTCGAGCTGCAGGTTCATACGGTCACCGTGCTGCGCGGCGAGGCGGGCGCGCAGCATCTCGAGCCGCTGCGAGGCGTGGGCGTGCGCCTCCCCTTCAAGCCGGCGAATGACTTGCTCTAGCTCCCCGATTCGCGCCCGCAGGCGCACCGCTTCCGGGACACAGCCGGCGTTCTTCAGCACACGGTAAGCCATCCGCAGCTCTTCGGGCACCAAGGCGTCGTCTTCCCACACCAGGGGTTTTCCTGCTCCGGGCAAGTCGTCCAGCTCGCCTCGCTCAATGGCGCGGCGAATCTGAGCCTCCGCGATGTTGTCGACGATCATGGACACTACAGGAGTTTCGGCCATAGGAATCCGGTGCGGCTCTTGAAGGCGGCGTATTCGGGAACGGTCCTGAGGAATTTTTTTTCCTCGATCTTGGCCCTGATTACCTGCATGGCCACCGCAAGCGCGAATAGCCACAGGCCGACCGGCGTACCGGAAAGCACGGCGATGCCGAACACATGGATAATCTCGGACATATAGAGGGGGTGGCGTATGCGCCTGTACAGCCCGGTGGTCACCAATACCCGTATCTCCGTCATCAGACTGAACGACTTCTTGAGGGACCAGAGTGATATGAAGCTGAGCGCCGCGCCCACGGCACCTATCACAAGCGCCACCACGTTCAGCGACATGAAGAAGGCCGGTGTCAGCTGATACTGGATCGCCAGCGAGCGCAGGTCGTAGGCAGGGAGTGCCGCGCGAATGTCGGGTATAGCCAGCAGGGTGAAACCGGTGACCGGGATGAGCACCGTCGCCAACGGGTAGACGGTCTCCCAGAAGCCGCGTGCCCGGTTCACCGGCTCGTGTCGAATGAGATAGCTGTAGAACACCAGCGCGTCGAACAGAATGGCGATGAGCGTATAGAAGACGTATGTCAGCATGTTGGCAAGGGCGAAGCTCGCGCCCGGACCAGCCGTATCGCCGTGCTGGAGCATGTAGGAAATCTGCGCGAAGCCCCCGTCCAAGAACAGCGTCTTGAACAGGAAATACGACTTCACCGAGACAACCGTGCCAAAAAAGAGCAAGGGGACGGCTTCCCGCTTGAGCTTCCGGAGAGAGACGAATGACACGGGCGACTCCTGTTCCAACTTCGGTGGGCCAGCTCTCTACAACAGCTCCGTGTCGTCGTGAGCGTACGGCGGCGCGCAGCAGCAGAGCACGTGCAGCGCCTTGCTTCCGTTGTTGCTCAGTCTGTGGGGCATGCCCGGCGCGATAGACACTGTATCCTCAGCCCGCACCCCGAAGCGATCTCGGCCGAGGGTCATGTGACCCTCGCCGCCAGTGACGTGGTAAACCTCTTCGCTCTTGTGGTGCCGGTGGAGCCGGCTCTCCTGTCCGGGCGCCAACACGGCCTCCGCCAGGCTCTGAAGACGGTTGCCGTGCACTTGAGGATGCATGAGTTCCCGAACGAGCGTGCCATCCTTGGTGACATAGGGGACGACCTGGGCATGGCGTGAACGGCCGCCGCTCATGCGCCCTTTACTTTCTCCGCTAGCTTGCCAACGGTCTCGAGCAGGTCGATGGGCACCGGAAACACCACGGTGGAGTTTCTCTCGCTGGACAGGTCCAGCATGGTCTGCAAGTAGCGCAGCGTAATAGCGTTTCTTTCCCGCGCGAGCACGGCAGCCGCCTGGGAGAGCTTCTCGGAGGCCTGCAGCTCGCCCTCGGCGTTAATCACCTTGGCGCGGCGCATGCGTTCCGCCTCGGCCTGTCGGGCGATGGCCCGGATCATGCTCTCGTCCAGATCCACGTGCTTGATTTCGACGTTCGATACCTTGATGCCCCAAGTGTCGGTCTGCTTGTCCAGGATCTGCTGAATGTCGACGTTCAGCTTGTCCCGCTCCGACAGCATCTCGTCCAGCTCGTGCTGTCCGAGCACCGAGCGCAGGGTGGTTTGCGCAAGCTGGCTGGTGGCCATGTCGAAATTCTCCACCTGGATAATCGCCCTTTCGGGATCGATGACCCGAAAATAGATGACCGCGTTCACCTTGACGGAGACATTGTCCCGCGAAATGACGTCCTGACTGGGGACATCCATCACTATGGTGCGCAGGTCCACCCGCACCATCTGCTGGATGATCGGCACCACGATGATGAGACCTGGCCCTTTCACCTTCCAGAAGCGGCCAAGCATGAAGATGACGCCGCGCTCGTACTCCCGCAGGATACGGAAGGAAATAAACAGCAGAAACAGAAGAATGGCCAACGCATAGAGAAAAGCCATATCAGTCCTCCTCAGGCTCGGCTTCCACCACCAGCACCAGCCCGTCGATAGCTTTGACACGCACCCTCTGACCGCGGCCGAGTGACTCTGCTGCCCGCGCACCCCATATCTCGCCGTGCACGCGCACCCTCTCTTGCCCGTCCACAGGCTCCAGCACCTCGCCGACGCTCCCCACCATTTCCTCCTGACCGCTCACAACGGGTTTGCGGCGGAGCTTTGCAACCATACTCACAACCAGCGAAAAAAACGCGACGCTGGCGAGCGCGAAGCCCACCACCAATGGCACGGAAATGGTGTACTCCTCAACATCCGTCTCCATGAGAATCAGCGAACCCACGACGAAAGCGATGGCCCCGCCGATACCCAGCGCACCAAAGCTCGGCACGAATGCCTCGCCTATCATGAAAGCAATTCCCAGAATCATCAGAGCCAACCCGGCATAGTTGACCGGTAAAACCTGGAAGGCATATAGAGCCAGTAGCAGACAGATGGCACCAGCCACGCCGGGCAGAATATTGCCGGGGTTGGACAGCTCGAAAAACAGACCGTAGATGCCGAGCAGCATCAGGATGTAGGCCACGTTAGGGTTGGTGATGATAGACAGAAACCGGCTGCGCCAGTCCGGTGCCAGCGGAGTGACTATCGCTCCTTCCGTGGTCAACACCCGGGGCTCGCCGAGCACCGTCACCTGGTGACTATCCATGGCCCGCAGCAGATCTGGGACGTCATCCGCCTTGAAGTCAATAACCCCTTGCTCCAGGGCATCCGAGGCGCTCAGACTGGCCGCCTCGCGCACCGCTTTCTCAGCCCATTCGGCATTCCGCCCCCGCATCTCCGCCAAGCCGCGAATGTAAGCCGCCGCGTCGTTGACGATCTTCTGCTTCATGGGTTCGGCGGGCGCTTCCTTGTCGCCCTCACCCTCTGCAGCATCCTCCCCCTCACCCTGCTTCTCAGGCGCAGGCGTGGGCGATGGTGACAGGCCGGGTGATATCTGCACGGGCGTCGCAGCGCCGAGGTTGGTGGCTGGCGCCATGGCCGCCACATGACTTGCGTACAAGATATACGTGCCCGCGCTGGCTGCCCTGGCCCCGCTGGGGGCAACGAAGCTTGCCACCGGCACCTTGGCGGCAACGATGCGTTTGATGATGTCTCGCATGGAAGAATCCAGTCCGCCCGGGGTGTCCATGCGCAGGATCACGAGTTCAACGTTTTGGTCCTCCGCGTAATCCAGGCTGCGGGAGACATAGTCCGAGGTTGCCGGACCGATAGCGCCCTTGATGTCGAGCAGCAGTATCTCGCTTTTCTGAGCGTCGGCGTGGAGCAGCGCTGCAAACGCCGACATCAGAACGAAAGCTAAGGTCCAGAGACTATGGGGCCAGCTTGTCGCGCGGCGCCCGAACCCGCGGCGGAAAGACCGCGGTTGGCGCAAACGGATTCTGTCGTGGCTGGGTGGCATGGTGAACAGGCCCTAGCATACCGCAAGTGCCCCGTCCGAACGAGCCAGGCGGCGTCGCCGCCTTCCGTCCGTTATCGTTACTTGCTAGCTTATTGCAGGCAGGCCAACAGCTGCCGCTTCACGGCACAGCGCCTTCGCTGTAGCCAGCGATATTACTGGAGGGCAAAGATGTGCTTAGGTTCCGCATGCTCAACGTTTTATTGCCGGGAACGATGGGTGTCGTCGAGAGATCCGGTGGGGGCCCGGAAAAAGTTGTCGCGGTCGCCGCGCTGAGCCTGGACGAAGCATCCGAGATCAGCACACACGCGGGTCATGCGCCGAACTTCTTGATCTTTGACGAGCGGGGTCAGCTTCGGGAAATTGTTCCCAACCCATTCGCGAATCTGCACGAGGATATCGGTGACAAGGTGGCCGCCCTGCTCGAAGCACGCCACGTGCGCCTGCTGATTGCCGGAGATTTCGGCTCTCATCTCGCCGACGCCCTGGACGAGAGGGGCATAGCGCATATCCGCGATGTGGGGCTTGCCAACATCGCCGTCAGCGCCCACCGCAAGGATCTGCCGTAAGCCGGGAAACCGGGACCGCCAGCCGCTTGCCTGGAACGAGGACGGCGCCGAGCTTCTGTGGTATGCGGTTGCGCGCCTACCAGGTCTTGTAAGGACGCTCAATCAGGTACGGATTGTAGTAGCGGGGGTCGTCAGAGACCTCCTCCCCCGCCCAGCCGGGCAGCTCAAAGGGCTCGTCCGGGGATTTGAGCTCCACCTCGGCCAGGACGAGGCCGTCGTTCTCGCCCTCAAACACGTCCACTTCCCAGGTGTGCTTGCCGAAGTCCACCAGGTAACGGATCTTCTCGATCAGGGGTTTCTGGCACAGCGTGTCCAGCAAGTCCTCGGCATCGTGCACCGGGATCTCGTACTCGAACTCCTTTCGCCGGACGGAGAAGGCCGCACTCTTGATGTTCAGATAGCCTTTTTCGGCGGCCACCCGCACGCGAACCGATGCCGACTGCTGGCAGGGCAGGTAGCCCTGCCGGTATATGGTGCCGCGGTGTGCCTGCGGCTCCCAGCTATCGTCGCATACCAGGAACTTTCGCTCTATCTCCGTCCCCATCAACCACACCCCGTTCGATTCAACAACCAATCCGCCGCCTCATACCGCGGACTTCTCAGCCTGCTGCGGCCCGGCTCGTCCTCGACCGCAAATCCGGCATCCGCGCCGCTGCCCAAGCGCATGGACCGGAGAGCGGTCTGAGGTGACAGAATATCACTCT
>JASJBY010000067.1 GCA_030066245.1 Gammaproteobacteria bacterium | reverse complement strand
TGAGCTGCTGGGCAGCTTGATTATCGCTCATGGCGTAGGCGATGGCATCGAGTTGTGCGAAGGAGACGCCGGGTTTGAGGTACTGAGCGGCCTGGGGCAGTGATTTGAGCTTCTCGTAGGGGGTCATCATGTGCGCGTAGCGATAGTGCTTGCGCACGCGCCCTTTGTCGTCGAGCTGTTCGGTGGGGAAGAAGCAGGGGCGGTGGAAGTTGAGGTAGGGGGAGAGCACGCGCTGGGCGAAGTGGTTGACCTGTTGGGCGAAGCGCCCGGGGATGTGGGCATAGCCGAGGTGTTTACGGACCACGGAGCCGTTCTTGCTCTCCACCAGGGCATTGTCGTTGGTCTGGCGGGCACGGGACTTGGTGAATTCCTCGATGCGCAGCTTCTCCAGCAGGGCGGCGACCTGGCGGTTGATGTACTCGGAGCCGTTGTCGGCGTGAAAGCCGTGGATGGCGAAGGGGAAGGCGTGGATGAGGGCTTCGAGCACGGGCAGCAGGAACCGCTCGCTGATGCGCTCGAGGGAGCCGATGAACTGGAACTGAGTCACCTCATCGACGAGGTTGATGTGGTAGAGGCCCTTGATGCCATCGAGATCGCCTTGATGGACGGAGTCCACGCGCAGGAAGCCGGGCCGGCCCTGGGGCTGTGGGCGGCGCCGCTCGCCGATGCGCACTTTCACGGGCCGGGTTTTGTGCACAGGACCTCGGCGCTGCTGATAGGTCTTGGACTGGCGCAGGTTGTACAGATGGCCATTGGAGATGGCGGCCAGGCGTTCGAAGCGGGTATCGCCGAAGAGCCGATAGGCCCGCTCACAGAGCTTGCGGGTGGCCGGCCCCGAGAGGGTGCCGTGCAGGGCATCGACCTCGGCCAGCAGGCGGACATCGGCGCGGGTGTAGCGCCGGGGGAAGGGCCGTGCCGGCGTGCCGCGACGGTCCTGGACAGCGCCGGTGGCGCGGTACTGGGCGATGAGCCGGGTGAGCTGCGCACGGGACAGCCCGGTGACCTTAGCGAGGTAGGCTTTGAGCAGGCCCTTCTCGGCTTTGCTCAAGCGGCTGTAGCGAAACCGACGCAGGGTCTGGGCGATGAATGCATAGGCCGCCTCACGCTGGGGTGTCTTGATAGCCAGCGGCTGGCTGCCCTCCAGGAAGGCGCGGATTTGCGCCAGGGTTTTGAGCCCGTGGGTCTGTAGAGTCACGATCATCCTCCGATGATCCCAAACTCCCAACCGCCTTCAGGCTCATTTCACGTTGGAATCACGCGCCCCCTTCAGGCTCATGTGTCATTGGAAAAGGCTTTCACTGGCCTTCCTGAGCCCCAATACGATAGCCGGTACTGCTGTCCCGTGGCAGGCGCTCTTGTCACCGCTGTTCCTACGCCATTCCTCGAGCGCCTGCCCCCCATTTGCTATTCCGGCGTTTTCTTTCGCATTCGACTTCGAACACGGTGCCCGGAATCCACCGGCTTGTTCGACTGAGCTGATGGCCTTTGGGGGATTACAGCCTGGGTCCAGGCTGTCGACTGGCGTTCATTACAGGCAGCAGTCTTCCGCGGAATGGCCCGCTTGGGTTGCACTCAGCAGCGGTTTGACGAGTGCGGTCAGCATGGCCATGCCCAGGATCATGCCTGCCAGCATGGCTGGGAACATCAATGCGGCGCTCAGCCCCTGGGTGAGCCAGCCGTTCAGGCCCATCAGGATTTCCTCGCCGGCGACCATGCCGGCCATCATTCCCAAGTTGCAGAGGCCGTAGCCGAGTATCGTGCGCAGCCTGTGACGTGGGGGTTTGGCCAGGTCGAAGGCGAGCATGCCCAGATTCCCTCCCAGCAGCATGCCGACGTAGGTCCATGGGGTCAAAGCCATGCGCTGCCAAAACCCCTCCAGCTGTATTGCGCTGAGGGGAAGGCTCTGACATAGGGCGACGAAACCGTAGAGGCCGAGCCCACCCAGGTCTACCGTGGAACCCAGCATCATCCCGAAGCCGCCTGCCGAGAACATGACCACAAGCATACACCGGTTGCGACCACCATCATCTCTGTCCAGCAGCCTGCAACAAGCAGTAGCCGCCGCGGCGGCGACCACCAGCCCCACGACCAGGACCGGCATCCGCTCCAGCGGCAGCAAATAGGACAACAACAGCACTTGGCCGAGAATCAGACCGACAACGGCGCACTTCCAGGCCGCCCGGTGCGGCATGTCGAAGGACCCAAACGATGTCAAGACCACGGCCGCCCCATGGTATCTCAGCCGGCGCAGCTGGCACCGGAGACACTGACGGTCGAGGAGTTTGGCTTATCCGATGCCTGGTTCAGCGTGTCACGCATCAGCTGCCCGCTGCCCCCGCGGCGCACGAGCACAATCTCGCTGATCACGCAGAGCGCGATCTCTTCCGGCGTACGTGCGCCAAGGTCGATACCACACGGCGCCCTTACGCGCTGCAGATCCGCTTCGGAGAACCCTTCCTTGCGCAGGTAATCCAGGACGAGACGGGAGCGTTTTCGGCTCGCCACCAGCGCGATGTACTCGGCATCCGACTTCAGGGCCCGAGTCATGGAACGATGGTCCCCTTTATGCTGCGTCGCGATGACCACGTAGTCGTCTCTGGCGGGCCGGAGCTGATCGTACTGGGGGTCGTCTGTTATCAACCGGGTGGCGTTAGGGTATTTCTCAGGCTCCAGCAAGCGGTCGATCATATGCACGTCCAGCCCTTGCAGCTCACCCATTAGACTCAGGGCCTCGGCTACCCGACCGTGGCCCATGATCCACAGGGCCGCCCGGGGCAGCACGGGCTCAACGTATACCCGCATGCTGCCACCGCAGGGCATCCCCGCGCCCAGGACTTCGCTGTTGAGGTCAATGTCGAGAACGGCCGTCTCGCCCGTCTCTATGCTCTTCAGCGCCTGGGAGCAGGTCATGGATTCGGCGCAGCCGCCCCCAACCCAGCCGGCTAGTACGCGACCGTTCTCGTCGATGACGGCTTTCGACCCCGTCTTGGCGGAGGTGGAGCCAGTGACCTCGACGACAGTCGCGACGGCGTGGGGCCGCCGCTGACTGTGCAGCTCTAACAGCAGATTCAGCATATGATGCGCCATATCTCAGCTCCGAGCATTCCACTATTGGCATAAAATAATCTGGTCGCACCCAGCAGCCCGAAGGTCGACAAGAGCACCTGAGCTCTCCATCAAGCTTTCGCGTACAGCAGTCGACTGGTGGAGCGTACCGTCGCGGACAGCGCGTCGCTCAACACCCCAGCCGCACTCTCACCGACGCTCGCCTCCGTCTCGGATACTTTCTGTCCTCGTAGTCTTCGGCTACGCATCAACTGCATCTGTTCGAGTCTCTCTCAGGCGCCGCAACAGCTCCCGGTACTTGGCTGGCGTGTCCAGGTCGAAGAGCGTGTGATCGTTGTCCATCTCGAGCGTTTCCACCAGCTCCGGGTTTTTTTCGATGAAGCGCTTGCAGCCCAGGTTGCGGTTGCCGGCCAGAATCGCCTCCCGATGGGCATCCGCCAACACGATGGGATTGCCACGCTGACCGGCGAATGTGGGAACGAGTACGGAGCCATACCGACGCGATTCGAAGGCCTCGATCAAGCTGTCGATGTCCGCCGGCTGCAGCAACGGCAGGTCGCCAAGGCAGACCATCACCCCGTCGCAGGGACGAGTCAGCTGCGCCAGTCCCGCGTAGACGGACGTCATCTGACCATCGCGATAATGCGTGTTGACGATTGTGGTCAGGGGCAGGTCTCCAAGAAAGGCGCGGATCCGTTCCGCTTCATGGCCGAGCACGACCACGATCTCGCTTAGGCGGGATGCCAGCAACGTGCGCGCCATACGGGTAATCATCGGTACCGCATCGATGGTGAGGCCCAGTTTGTTGAGCCCACCCATGCGCCGGGACTGGCCTGCCGCCAGGAGAATGGCAGAGACGTTTGCCATATCGCTCAGGTGGCCGACGCCAGGTATTTGGATGGATTCTTGTTGAAGGTGTGCAGGCAGCCACCGCAGCAAAAGTAATAAACGCTCCCCGCATACTCGCTGCTGAACTCGGCGCCGGCAATCTCAACACGCATGCCGCACACCGGATCGGTGGCTTCATCGACGCGGTCCACCGTTGCCGCACTGGCCTGTGGTACGGCAGCGGCCCTGGCGACTGCCACCTGGACCGCGCTGGCACCACGGCGCGCCTGGACGATGCCGGCGAGCACGGAGAGCGCGATCTCTTCAGGCGTCACTGCGCCTATATCGACGCCGGCAGGTGCCACGATTGCCTCCACTTGCGCCGCCTCGTGGCCACGCTCGGCGAGATACTGCTTGAGCTTTTCCGCCTTACGGCTGCTGGCGATGAACGCAACATAAGGCGCTCTGGTCTTCAGGGCCGCCTCCAGACCACCTTCGTCCCGCTTGCCCTGGGTCGCAACAACCACAAACGACGGGCGGGGACCTGGCATGGACTGCAGGTCCAGCCCGTCGACCACGTGGTCGGCGTCGGGAAAATCTTCAGGCGTTGCTCCCGGATTGGCCGCGGTGACAAAGAATCCCATCCGTTTGGCCAATGCTGCCAGCGTCCGGGCAGCCGGCGCAGCGCCGACGATGAGCAGGGCGGGACGAGGTATGACCGGGTCAATAAAGACATCCAGGGTCCCCCCGCTGTGGCAGGTCATGCCGAAGTCGATAACGCCTTCCTCCTGCATGGCGCCCTTCGTCGGGCTGATGCGAATCAGTCTTGGCTCCCCGTCTTCGAGTGCCTGCCTGGCTGTCTTGGTCACAGCGGGCTGGGCACATCCGCCGCCAACCCAGCCGTGTATGGTCCCATCCGGCTCCACGACGGCCTTGGCACCCGGCTTTGCCGAAGTGTGCGCCTCAGAACGCACCACGGTGGCCAACGCAAACGGTTTCCCTTCCGCGCGAAGCCGAGCCGCTTGCTCAATCACCGCATCACTCTCCAACATGGTCATCTCCCCGGCTGCCGTTACCCGCTATACATTCGTGATATGAGTTTCCAGGGCCTGCAGGCTGTCCAGGTTGTGCGCCGGCGCGAACAGGTCCAAATAGGGCAGTGCCGCCTGCATACCCCCGGCCGCCGGCTCATAGCCATCCCGACCCAGCAGTGGATTAAGCCAGAGAATCCTGCGGGCACGCTGCCGCAGGCGCGCCATCCCGTCGGCTAGCACCTCCGGCTCACCGGTATCCAGGCCATCGCTGACGACGACCACCACGGACCGCGAGTGCACAAGCCGCCCGTATTCTCGGTTAAAGGTGCCCAGGCAATCGCCGATCCGAGTACCACCGCCCCAGCCCATGGACAGGATTGCGAGCTTCTCCTTCAGCTTGGTCATATCCCGCTCCCGCAGAGCGTCGGTAATGTGGACCAGGCGCGTGTGGAGCACGAAAGCATGGGCGTCCCTGAAGGCTTCGACGATACCGCGTGCGAAGCGCAGGAAAAAGTAGCTGTAGAGGTTCATGGACCGGCTCACATCCAGGATGAGCACCAAGCGGGGCAGCAGACGCCGTCGGTTCTTGAAGGCCAGCTCCAGTGGCGTACCCCCGTAACGCAGACTCTTGCGCAGGGTGCGACGAAGATGAATCCGCCGCCCATGCTGTTGCACTCGCTGGCGCCGGATAAGGCGGCGGCGCATGCGTCTGGCTAAGCGCTCGGCCAGCTCCTCCAACTCCCGCATCTCGCGACCGTCATGCAGGAAGCGGAAATCGGTCTGACTACGAGACGCCTGCAGACTCGCGCCACCGCGGCTGCCGCCGTCTCCGACCTCGCCATCGTCTTCCTCGCTGCTGCCATCCACATCAATCGTTTCCCCTTGACCAAGGGACCCGCGCTGCTGGCCAAGTGCTTTCTCGACTCTGGCCGAGGCGGACGATTGCACGAAAGCTTGTCGGTTCGGCGGGTTCCAGTACGCCTGGAACAGGCTGTCGAACCGGCTCCACTGGTCGGCGTTGGAGCACAGCAGGCTGCGCAGACCCCAGCCCAGTCTCTGGCGGTCCATCAGTTCACAATGCTGGGCGACCACCAGGGCGTCAAGGCCCTCGCTCACACCCACCGCAAAGCCATTGGCGCGGAGGAATTGCACAAAACCTATCAACCTCGCGCAGACCAGGTCGTTGCGCCTGCTACGAAACGGTTCGCCGGATACCTCGGTTGCCCTCATCCTGAAGCCCTGGAGACCAGGCGGTCGGAGACCTCAAGGGTTACCGCCTCCTGGTCCTCCTTGGTCTTGAGCAGACACACGAGGGAATCCATGATGGACGCGGAGTCCTGGTCGAGAGACTTGATCTCCAGCCGCAACAAGGCAGTGGCCCAGTCCAGAGTCTCCGCGATCCCCGGTCTTTTTCGCAGATCCTGCTTGCGCAACTCGTGAACGAACTCGACGACCTGCCCCGCGAGCCGTTCGCTGATTTCCGGCAGGCGCGTCTTCACAATGCGCAGCTCTTTCTCGAGGCTGGGATAATCCACGTAGTGATAGAGACATCGCCTGCGTAGGGCGTCGCTCAGCTCGCGGGTGCCATTGGAGGTGAGCACCACGTATGGTGTGCTGGTCGCCCGAATGGTGCCGAGCTCCGGGATGCTGATCTGGAAGTCGGAGAGCACCTCCAACAGATAAGCTTCGAACTCCTCGTCGGCCCGGTCGATCTCGTCCACCAGCAGCACCGGCGGATCAGACATGGTGATGGCCTGTAACAGGGGTCGCTTGAGCAGAAAGCGCTCGCTGAAGATGTGGCGCTCCTTTTCGGAGACCGAATGGCCTTCCGACTCCTCGATCTTGATCGCCAGGAGCTGATGCTGGTAATTCCACTCGTAAACCGCGGCGTTGGCGTCCAATCCTTCGTAGCATTGAAGCCGGATGAGGGGTCGGCCAAAAACGCGCGCGATGGCTTTGGCCACCTCGGTCTTGCCCACGCCCGCATCCCCCTCCAGCAGTAAGGGTCGCTGAAGCTCGGTCAGCAACAGCAGCGTGGCGGCAAGCTGCCGGTCAGCGATATAGCCGGCCTCCGCCAACCGCTGCTGCACATCGCTCAGGTTCAGACCAGGCATGGGTGGTTCCGCCTATCAGCCAGCCGGCTTTGAGCTCGAGCCGCCGAACAGGCTTTTGAAGAAGCCCACCAGCGTGGCCCATGCCAGTGCCAGTGCGTTCAGCTCCTTGGGTTGCTCGGATACCTTCGCGGCGGCCGTCTCGGCAGCTTCACCCTCACCCGTGGCGACCACCTGGTTGGCGAAGTTGACAGCGAATTGCTTCATGATCTGGTCGGAGACTTGGGTCATCATGCGTCCGCCGAAGCTGGCCATTTTGCCGGTGACGGCGACTTGGGATATGCCTATCAGCTCACTGACGCCTGCATCCGTCTCGCGGACGCTCGCCAAGAGGTCCATGCTGGCGCTGGAGGTGCCCTTCACGTCGGCGCCCTTACCCAGGATGTGAAGCTCGCGCTTGTCGGCATCGACCCCTTTCACTTCGATGTCTCCGTTGAAGGCCGCAGTTGCCGGCCCCAGCTTCACCTTCACCTTCCCTTTATAGTGAGACTCATCCACCTGCTCGGTGATCTCTGCGCCGGGCATACAGGCCGCTACGGCCCGGATGTCCTGAAGAAATTGCCAGGCGGCATCGGCCGGCGCTTCAACAGGGACGGTTTTCTCGAGTTTGACCTGCATTTCACTTGCCTCCTGTCTGTGTGGCCAGGTGCCCGGGGGAGCCCATTGGACTCCCCCGTTCCCGAATCACCGGGTGTGCGCCGCGTTCATTCGAACACGCGCGCAGCCGTTCGCTGACTACGCCGCGCTCGGTTTATCGAGACCCAACCGGTGTACGGTTTTCCACACGTTGTACGCTGAATGCGGCATGTCCACGTGCGTAACGCCCAGATGGGCGAAGGCGTCGTTGACTGCGTTGGAAAAGCACGGGATACCGCCCACATGGGGTGACTCGGCCACGCCTTTCGCGCCAATCGGATGATGGGGCGACGGCGTCACCGTGTGGTCAAGCTCCCAGTGCGGTGTTTCCACGAAGGTGGGCAGGAAGTAATCCATCAGCGTGTTGCCGAGAATGTTCCCGGCCTCGTCAAAGACGAGCTGTTGGCCCATTGCCACTGCGAAAGCCTCGTTCAAGCCGCCGTGGATCTGGCCTTCGATGATCATGGGGTTGATGCGGGTGCCGCAGTCATCCAAAGCATAGAAGCGTCGTACCTTGGTCTCGCCGGTGTGCTTGTCGATATCGACCACGCAAAGATAGGCACCGAACGGATAGGTAAAGTTGGGTGGGTCGTAGTAATCCACGGCCTCCAGCCCCATCTCCATGCCCTCGGGCACGTTGTTGTAGGCAGCCCAAGCGACCTCTTTCATGGTCTTCTCCTGCCCGGGAACGCCCTTGACCTTGAAACGGTCGACCTCCCAATCCAGGTCGTTTTCGCTGACCTCGAGCAAGTGGGCAGCAATCTTGCGTGCCTTGTCCCGAATCTTCCTCGCGGCCACAGCCGTGGC
This sequence comes from Gammaproteobacteria bacterium, assembly GCA_030066245.1. Classification (GTDB taxonomy): domain Bacteria; phylum Pseudomonadota; class Gammaproteobacteria; order JAABTG01; family JAABTG01; genus JASJBY01. Next base: position 9,109 of record JASJBY010000067.1, on the reverse strand, counting down.
GGCACCGCCCACCGGCGTGCTCCGTGAGCCGTAGGTCCCAAGCCCGTAAGGTGCCGTGCTGGTATCGCCCTCCTCGATCTGGATCTCTTCCGAAGGGATGCCTAGCTCGGAAGCGATGATTTGAGCATATGTCGTCTGGTGACCTTGCCCCTGGGTGATGGTACCCATGCGGGCGATGACGCTGCCGGTGGGATGCACCCGGATCTCGGCACTGTCGAACATCCCCACACCCAGGATATCGCAGGCCTTGCTGGGCCCGGCTCCGACGATCTCGGTGAAGGTGCAGAGGCCGATCCCCATTAACTCGCCGCGTGACCGTTTCTCAGCCTGCTCCTTGCGCAGCGCTGGGTAGTCCACCGCCTCCATCACCTTCCGCAGAGCAGTCTCGTAATCGCCGCTGTCGTATTCCCAGTCAAGCGCGGACTGGTAAGGAAATTGCTCCTTCTTGACGAAGTTTCGGAGCCGGATCTCAGCCGGATCCATGCCGAGCTTCTGAGCCAACACGTCGATCATGCGCTCGATGACGTAGACCGCCTCGGTGACCCGAAAGGAGCAGCGGTAGGCCACGCCACCCGGCGCTTTGTTGGTATATACGCCGTTAACCCGAGCATGCGCGTACGGGATGTCATAAGAACCCGTGCAGACGCTGAAGAAGCCAGCGGGCCATTTTGTCGGTTGGGCATGGGCATTGAACGCCCCGTGGTCGGCGAGCACGTTGACACGCATGGCCTTGATGCGCCCGTCCTTGTCCGCCGCAAGCTCCCCGACCATGTGGTAGTCGCGGGCGAAGGCAGTAGTGGACAGATTCTCCGTGCGATCTTCGATCCACTTCACGGGACGTCCGAGCACGATGGAGGCCACGATGGCCACCACGTAGCCCGGGTAGACGCCGACTTTGTTACCGAAGCCGCCGCCGATGTCCGGTGAGATGATGCGCACCTTGCTCTCCGGCACGCCGGACAACATGGAAACCACGGTACGCACCACGTGAGGCGCCTGGGACGTGATATAGACTGTCAGCTCACCGCGGGCCTTGTCGAACGAAGCTACGCAGCCGCACGTCTCCAGAGGACACGGGTGCACACGCTGGTTGACCATTTCCTGTGCCACCGTGACCTCGGCGGCTTCGAAAGCACGATCCGTCCCGTCTTTATCACCCACCTCCCAAGAGAAGATGTGGTTGGGGTGCTCGCGCTTGCCCTGTCCCGCCTCGGCCTTGCCTGCAATGTCTTCACGGATGACCGGCGCATCGGCATCCATTGCCTTGTGAGGATCGACGATGGCAGGCAGTTCCTCGTACTCAACTTCCACCAGCTCGGTTGCGTCGGCGGCGATATAGCGGTCGTCCGCCACCACCATGGCGACTTCCTGCATCTGAAAGGCCACTTTCTCGTCAGCGAGCACTGCCTGCGTATCGCCTGCGAGAGTTGGCATCCAGTGCAGGTTGAGCGGTTTCAAATCGTCTGCCGTGAGCACGGCATGAACACCAGGGAGGGCCAGCGCCCTTTCTTTTCGAATCGACTTGATCCGCGCATGTGCGTGAGGACTGCGCACGAAATCCGCGAACAGCATACCCGGCAGCTTGACGTCGTCTACGTAGCTGCCCTTACCCTGGATGAATCTGCCGTCTTCTTTCCGCTTCCGCTTGCAGCCGATGCCTTCGAGCTTGTTCTCGCGTTCTAACGTATCTGCTGTTGCAGCCATTGTTCGTTACCTCTCTACGCGGCCTCGACTTCGCCTTCAGCGAGCTTTTTGGCCGCGTACTGGACAGCCTTGATAATGTTCTGGTAGCCAGTGCAGCGACACAGGTTTCCCGACATGCCCTCCCTGATTTCCGCTTCCGTCGGATTCGGATTCTCCTGCAACAGGCGATAGGCACGTATCAACATGCCTGGCGTACAATAACCGCACTGCAGTCCGTGCTCCTGAACAAAACCCTCTTGTACAGCATGCAGCTCTCCGCCGGGCGCCAGGCCTTCCACTGTGAGCAGGTCGCTGCCGTCTGCCTGAACTGCGAGTAGCGTGCAAGCCTTCAACGAACGGCCGTCCAGGTCGACCGTGCAGGCTCCGCAGTGACTGGTCTCACAGCCGATGTGGCTGCCCGTCTGTCCGAGCTGTTCCCGCAGTACGTGAACCAACAGCTCACGGGGCTCCACCAGGACCTCGACCGGCTGGCCGTTCAGCGTGAACGTGATATGCGTCTTCTTCATTCTGCCTACCCTCTCGCTCTCTGAACCGCCTGACGGATAGCCCGCCGCGTCATCTCGCCCGCCATGTGCGTTTTGTACTCCACGTCCCCGCGAAGGTCTTCCGCCGGGTCGCAGATGGCCATGGCCTTCTGGGCTGCTTGCTCGATGAGGTTCTCGTCTACCACCTGACCCGCGAGCACGGCCTCGGCCTCTTCAGCCTTTAAAGCAGTGGGTCCCACGTTGGTCAGGGCGATGTTGACGCGGCTGCAGACATCGCCGTCCAGTTCAAGTACCACGGCCGATGCGGCGGTAGCCCAATCGCCGGTCTTTCGTTTCAGCTTATGGTAAGCCCAGCCGGTGTTGTCGTTGAATGCGGGGATCTGGATCTCGGTGAGTACCTCGCTCTCCTCCAGCTGCGTCCAGTAGGTGCCCAGGTAGAAGCCGTTGGCTGGTAGCTTTCGCTCGCCCTCGGGCCCGACCACCACGAAGGTGGCGTCAACCGCGATCATGATTGCTGGATGGTCGTTGCCGGGGTCGCCGTGACAGACATCCCCGCCAATGGTGCCTCGGTTACGCACCTGGGGATCCGCAATCTGCTTTGCCGCTTCCGGAACCAGCGGGCACTTGGCCCACAGCAGATCAGCGGCAATCAGGTCGTTCTCAACTGTCATGGCGCCGATGAGGACTTTGTTGCCGCCGTCGCGGACGCCGCGCAAATCCTTGATGCGATTTAGGTCAATGAGGTGTGCGGGCTCTGCAAAGCGGAGCTTCATCATGGGAAGCAAGCTGTGACCGCCTGCGAGAACCTTGCCGTCTTCGCCATACTGCCCGAGCAGTGCCACGGCGTCGGCCAGGGTTTCCGGCGCGTGATACTCGAATTTGCCGGGTATCATAAGTTCCTCCTAATCCTCCACTTTCGAAAGTGACATTTTTGTTTCAGCGGATCTGTGGAGTCCAAAACCCGACAATAGTTCGGGGTTTTGTGGGGCACACGCCCCCAGAACACACAAACAGCGACTCTGAGTGCGCGAATGCCCGCCTTCCGCGCACGAATAACCGACTTGTCGATTGACCACAGGCTCCCGTTCGCACGAAGTGGCCGCGAAAGCCCAACAGTCGATAAGACAATAAGAAAATAAGCAGATAGGAAGATGCTTGTGAAATTACACCCTCAGCACGACTAACGCTCGGGGTGAGTCCGTGAGACTCAGATACGAGTTGCCGACAACTGTCCTGAGCGGGGTTGGCGGATCGGACGTGTCAGCCGAGTCCCAGGATGCCCTTCAGCTTCTGCACGTTGCTGCGACTCACCGGTACCCGCACTCGCCCAGCCGTGTCCATCACCAGCGCAAAATTCTCGTCGACCCGCTGGAACTCGAGCGCGTATCGGATATTCACCATGTGGCTGCGATGCACTCTGACAAATTCACGGGGATCCAGGCGCCCTTCCAGGTCAGACAGGGATAGATTGCACAGGTAGTTCTCGTCGCGGGTTGAAACGTCCGTGTAGTGTCCTTCGGACTTCAAGTGAATAACGTGTTCCAAATCCACCAGCACAACCTTGTTCCGTTTGTACACCGGCAACTTGAACAAAAGCCGCAGGCTTTCCTGCTCCTCGGGCTCCCGTCGAGGTGATGTGATGACGTCGGTCAGGTCGTAGAACACCATACACGTGCCCGCGCCAGCATCGGCGCCGAACATTTTACAAACCTTGATTAACAGCACCCGGTCCGGAATGTTGATCATCATGGTCATGGGAAGGGGTGCATCGGCGGGACAGGCTGCCGACTCGAGCAGCCATTTGACCTTGTCGCGACTGCGCTCGGGGTGGAACTGGGTGATTTCCTCCCCGATGGCTTCCCCCACCTTCACCGAAAGCACATCCTGAGCCACGCCGTTGAGGGCGATCACCCGATTGCTCGCATCGAGCCATACGACTCCGATGTCGAATTTCTCCAGCTTGTGCTGAAAAGACTCCACCTTCCGTCGACCCGCTTGCTTCAGGAATTGCAGTCGCGTCCAGCGCACGTCTCCTTGCTTCTATCAAACACGTCCATTGCCTCTCAGTCAACGAGCCATGTTCTCCCCACTAACGGCGCTCGTGCGCAGTGCCATGGCAAGCCCGGATTTCTCATTGCTTCATAACACGGCGCACTGAGAGAACCGGGCTTAGGTTACTGCGCTGCGCAAAAAAGTCGTCCACGGGCAGAACAGCCCCTGAGCCGGGGCTCGGGTGGGACGTTGGCGCTGCGGGGGAGATGGCGGGCGGTGCATGGGAAGCGGTAATGACGCCCCTCCCAGGCTCGGATACAGGGTGTTATAGAGCACTGGATGGCTGATACGAAATACGCTACCGGCTGACCCGGCCGGGTCCCGCACCAGCTTTATCGCCGTTTGTGATCGAGGTTCCCGAACAGCGATCTAGTTGCGGATCCGCTTGCCTAGGAAGTTCAGCATCTGCCGAAACGGCGCTGGTTTCGAGAACAGATAGCCCTGCGCGTAATGACAGCCGAATTCCTGCAGGTGCCTGATATCTTCCTGGCGCTCGACTCCTTCAGCGACGACATCCATGCCCAGCGTCTGGGCGAGCTGGGTGATGGCACGCACTATTTGCAGGCTGCCATGGTCCTTACGCATGGCCTCCACAAAGGAACGGTCGATCTTTACCGTGTCGATGGGATAGCGCCGCAGGTAGCTGAGACTGGAATACCCGGTGCCGAAATCATCGATGGCCAGCTTGACCCCAAGGCGTTTCAAGCCCTCCAGGGCAACGCTCGCGGCCTCGGGGTTGTCGATGAGCAGCCCTTCGGTGATTTCCAGCTTAATCTGGGCCGGGTCGATTCCACTCCTTTCAACGACCTCGCCGAGCGCGGCCACCTGCTCGGGATCCTGAAGTTGCTGCGCCGAGACGTTTACGCTAACGAAGAGAGATGGAGAGCCAGGAGCCGCAGCGGCGAAGCGTTTCTGGAAGCCGGCCAGGTCCGCGCATGCTCGCTCCAACACCCAACGACCGATGGGGCAGATAAGCCCCGTATCCTCGGACAGGCTCAAAAAGCCCGCCGGGGGAACCAAGCCATGAGCCGGACGCTGCCAGCGAATCAGCGCCTCCAGTCCGGCGGTTTGGCCATCTCGAAGTCGGACAATGGGTTGGTAGAAGACTCGAAACTCGTCTCGTTCGAGAGCGGCGCGCAACTCCTCGGCCATCTTGATTTGAGTGATGGCCAGCTCCCGGGTCGCCTCGCCGACAGCCCGCAGGCCGCCGGTTTCGGACTGGACGTCCGGAGCCAGGTTCTCGGATTCCAGCAGGTGGCGCAGCGTCGACCGGAATCGGTGCAGAATTACCTTGACCAGCAGGTCCAGAACGGGATCCGCTGTCTTCATTTTTCTCTGGAGCTGGTCGCGGCTGATGGCAACCACTTCAGTTTCGTCCAGAACAGTCGCAGTGGCTGAACGCACCCTACGGTCCAGCAGAGCCATCTCGCCGAAAAGATCGCCGGGACCCAGGGTAGCGATGGTGTAGCGTTTGCCACGTCGGCGGGCGGAGACCTCAACCCGACCCCGCTCGATGAGGTAGGCATACCGTCCGGCCTGCCCCTCCCGGAAGACCTCGGCACCCTGCGGGTACAGCTTGCGCTGAAAAGACTCTTTCACCGCGTGGGTGTTGGGGAGCGCTGGCTGCTCGGTGGAGGCCGCTGCGGCAGCCTGCGCTTGCTTCTTCAAAGCATTCTCCACCTCGGCCTGCACCAGGCCGAGGTGACTTGGGAGACAGTTATCATGGATTCCAGCCTCGGTCGGGGCCACAAAACCAGCCGACCTCTCTGGCGTAGCGAGCATTCTCTGGCGTTCTTTAACTCCGCTCCAGCTCGCTGCTGCGAAATATGCCTCGAGCTGGAGCGGCCGGGCAGCGGCGCAGATGGCTGCAGGGGTGTTTGCCAAGCTCGAACGCTCGCCGCGCAGCCACCGGGGGTGCCCTGTCGGGGCATTGGCGCCGTCACCCAGGTGGGAGAAGCCCGTTACGCCGGTGCCGAAAACAGGCGCCCCGGCCACCCGGGACGAGGGACTCGAAGCCGCATGGGCTATCGACGGGCTCCGACCTGGGCAACCGCCTTGTGGCTTGAACTGCGTTTGGCAGCCGTCTGCGCCGCTCGAAACATGAGGCGGGAAGCACAGTAGCTGCTGGTCATCAGCAGAGGAAGCGTTACGCTGCCGATGCCGAGCAGACAAATGAAGCCGATTACCGGAGAAGCCTTGGCAATCAAACCGCAAAGCAGAAGCGGCATCACCAGCATGGCACAGTATGCGAGACAGGGAAGCGCGTTCAGCATGCAGGCGCGCAGGCTGGCAATGAGTGCGGTGCCCAGGGGCTTGTTATCGAGTACAAAAAGAGAGAGCAGATAGATTCCGACGACGACACCAGTTAGATAGATGGTCAGCATGCCGGCATAAGCCGCACTCAGGCGAAACATCTGCAACAGGCCAATGTCCGGAAACGCACCGGTAGTCACGTAGAAGGCACCACCCAGATTGAGCACGAACATTTGAGCAAAGACACCACCGAACGCGGCGACAAGCCCCAGCCCCATCAGGGGCAGCATCTTGTCTTCATCCGCGAACGATCTGACCAGGGTGTGTGCCGGACGGCCGAACAGCACGAGCATTTTCTGCCGGACAGACCTGGCACGCCGCAGGAGATATCGTGTTGAACGTTCACCGTTCGGGTTAAGCTGTTCCCGCGCGGCGCACATTACCCCGGCGGCCATGGTCGGCGTGAGAAGCAGGAGGAAAAAAGTGCCCACCCACGGTACGCGGGTGACGGCGAACGCAAACAGGAGATAGCTGAGCGCCGGCACCCACCAGAACAAAAGGTTTTTTCTCCAGATCCGCCAGCCACAGCCAATCCATTGCAGGGCGTGGCGTACCGTGAAGGTTCTGACGGGCAGGACATGGTACCCAATGCGTTCTCGGTGAGGACGCCGTTGAAAAAGTGCAAGGGTGAGGTAAGCCGGCATAGGCAAGTTTCCTCCATGACGGTATGGCACCGAAGCGCCTCCTGTGTCCTCCCGCGGGGTCGGCTTGAAGCTCGCACCCGGTCGAGCCCGCGTCGGGCGGAGCAGCACCGGGCCACGACCGCGGCAGTCCCGACAACGCCGCGCCACGCCGCCCAGTGCTGGGAAGGCAGGAATCATGCCGGCGTGGGGCACACCCTTTCCAAGCAGCTGATTTCGCGCCTGACTTGCCGCTAGGAAGGCGTTTGCCTGCCGCTGGAGAACATGCGCCGCAGGTGGCGAGCGTCAACGCTGTTGCCGTGGCTGTCTACCGTGGCGTCAAGCGCTCTGCAAGCCGAAGACGGTTCCGATCAGCTCAACGATTTCCTTGCCGGCGGGCACGAAGACCGGGATCAGGACAGAAACCAGTCTGGGCAGGTTGAGGGGCCACGTGCCTTCGCGAGAGACCTCGTCCAGAGCACGAGATAGGAAACTGAACGCTTCAGTGTCTTCCGCTCGACGTTTTTCTTCCCAGCAACTGAATGCCTCATTCCGCCGGGCTCGCAGATAGGCGAGCCGTGCGCTTTTGGCATTTCGCAGTATGCGGTGCGTCAGATACTGGGTGACCAAGAAGTATCCGGCCACGCCGATCGCAAGAGGAAGGATCCAGAGTTCCCGGACAAGAGCACCTTCGGCAAAGAAGATGCGCCCGCCGGGGGATTGCCAGACAGCGATGAGGCCCAGCAGGTAGAGTGCAATACCAATCACAGTGATCTGCAAATAGGTCCTCGCTGCGGCCGCGATGATCTCCGGGCGCCAACCGAAAGGCGTGACGCTCACCCCTGCCCATGACAGGCGCCAGAGCCATCTTAGGGCAAGTCCATACAGGCCAATCACGGCGCCCAGCACCCAGAAGTTCATGAAGACTGACACGAAGTAGACGGCGCGAACCAGACCCGTCCATGGGATGCCGGCCACGGCGTGGGTGTAGACGGCCGCGATGGCTACCAGGACACCGGTAAACAAGATAACCAGCCAGAGGCCTTCGCCAATCTGCGCCGGCAGACAAGAGGCCTGTCTGCCAGCGGTCGCGCTTAACAGGTGCTCCTCGACCTGCTGAAGCTGCGGCAGAACCCGAGAGGAAATCGCCCAGCCGGCATACACCGCCATGCACGCGAACAGGAGGAACAACACCTGGGAGACGGCAAACCGGGGCAGCCATTCGAATGCCGCCTGCAGCGCCAGCGCGGCAAGCCCGACGACGGCCAATACAGCCACCGTGGTCTTCGGCCTGGCGAAGGCTAAGGCTACCATGCGCATGTAGACAGGTCCCCCGGCCGAGTTTCCAGCTTCTCGACTTGTCGCTGGCTCCAGGCCGTCCGACAGCATCCTGGCCTGTTGCCGGGTCAGTGCTTCTGAAGCTTCCGGAGCGTAAGAGCCTGAAGTTTTCTACGAGACAACCAGCAAACGACGCTTAAGTCAATGGTGACGGGCGGCGGTGGACTAGCCCGGACTTCTCACCGGGATTCGGAATCTTGGGTCGCTCTAGCAAAGCAGATTGGCCGATCGTCCGCAGAGGCATAGCTGTAGCTATGTCTCAAGATGGATCGGTCAAGATGCAAAGCCAGAGTGGGCCAAGAACCGAATAGGACAGGCTGTTCACAAGGAAGGCGGGCTCGGTGAAACCAATGTGCTGAGTTTGCCAACATAATCTCCAATCCAAGGTCCGCCTGGTGAGAAATCCGGGCTAGGGATCAGGTGAGGTATTGCCTTCTTCGTCGACCCGGTCGCGCAGCTCTTTGCCGGGCTTGAAGTGGGGTACGTGCTTGGCGGGCAGCGAAACCGGCTCCCCGCTCTTCGGGTTACGACCCACGCGGGCTGGCCTGTAGTGCAACGAAAAGCTGCCGAAACCGCGGATTTCAATCCGCTCGCCGC